>NZ_JALDUC010000001.1:0-275193 GCF_023109235.1 Streptococcus mitis | reverse complement strand
GAAGCGACCAATAATCTCATCAAACTTATCAAGCGAAATGCCTTTGGTTTTCGGAACTTTGAAAACTTCAAAAAACGAATTTTTATCGCTCTCAATATCAAAAAAGAAAGGACGAAATGTGTCCTTTCTCGATCTTAGCTTTTCTTCAACCCACTACAGTTGACAAAGAGCCAGAAAAGAGGGAATCCAGTAACTCCCTCATCTATCTATTTGTGTAATTTTTAGATTCATTAATTTAAAGCTTGTAATGCAGAAAGAAGATAAGAACCTTCACGAATTTTTTGACCTACGGACTTAGCATTTTTGACCAAATCCTGATACTCTTCTTGAGACAAATTGTCCAATACTTCTTCCAAGTCAAGTAAACTCTCAACACTAATTCCACACTCTTTTTCTAAGACGAAATTAGCCAAAGCAGATTGTTTCCAAACAATAATAGGAAAACCAGAAGCCAAATAAAGGGAAGCCTTGTGGGAATTATTGTATCTCAAATACTCACCATATACTCCGCTACAAGTTTTAGAACTATCACCATCCCAGACTAAACCAAAGCTTCCTTCTAACGCTGACGGTAGTTCATCTGGAAGAAATGAACCAAAATAGGTTTCATTTGATAGCTTTCTAGCCTCGTCAAAACCAACACCATAGAGGTTATATGCCGGTCTTTCAGGCAACTCATATAAGTAACCTGCTTTTTCTTGGGCCAAATTTCCAGCTACAATAATAGCCCCTTCCTTCGATAAATCTTCTTTGTCTTGATAATTCGGGATAAGATAGTCAAAAATGCCTAAACTAACTATTTTCTTCTCAGAAATTCCCTTCTCCACAAGCACTGATTTCATAACTGGATTATGAGCAATAAGACCATCAGCTTGTTTCAAAAGACTTGACTCTTGAAGATGAACACGGATTTTATGCTTCAAGGGTACTGTATCCAAATTAGCATAGCGCAAAACTTCTAAATCATGGATAATAAAGTGAACCTTAACTCCTTTACGTTGCATTCTTTTGACTAAATGAGTCGTAAAGAAACTATGATGAAGCATAGGAAATTGAATCAGTAGCTGATCCCCTTCCTTCAACTTAGAGATAGCTTTGGATAGGGCTTTAGCCTTATGTCGTTGAGCTCTAATAGTCCCCATTTGATACCAATCATCTACCATCAATAACAAAGGACTATAGCCCTCACGAACCACTATTTCTTCGACGTCATTTCGAGCCTTATTCCCTGCATTTCGTGCACCAGAATCCTTCAGAAATTCTTCTTTTAGATAATATTTCATCTATCAATTTTATCCTTCGTTATCTTATTTAAACTCTTCCTCTACAACATTTAGGGCACGTTCAATGACCACATGCATGTCGTAGTATTTATAATCGGCTAAACGTCCGCAGAAAATTACCTTATCATTCTGTGCTGCTTCTTCTTGATATTTAGCAAACATGGCATTGTTTCTCTCATCATTGATTGGATAATAAGGCTCATCTCCACGTTTCCAATCAGCTGGGTATTCACGAGTAATAACCGTTTTATCTTGTGTGCCGTACTCAAAATGTTTATGCTCAATAATACGAGTATAAGGAATCTCTCTCTCTGTGTAGTTCACAACTGCATTTCCTTGATAGTTTTCCTCATCCAGAACTTCATGCTCGAAACGAAGACTACGGTATTCTAACTCACCATGTTTATAATCAAAGTATTGGTCAATCATCCCTGTAAAGACAACTTTTTCAGCAGAAGCTTCTAATTCCTGACGATTGGCAAAAAAATCCACTCCAAGCTCAACTTCTACATCCTTCAGCATATTTTCGATGATAACGTTGTAACCCCCAATTGGAATTCCTTGGTAACGGTCATTAAAGTAGTTATTATCAAAAGTCAAACGAACTGGTAGACGTTTAATGATAAATGGAGGAAGTTCCGTTGCTGAGCGACCCCATTGCTTTTCAGTATAACCTTTGATTAACTTTTCATAGACATCTGGACCAATCAACTTGATAGCCTGTTCTTCCAAGTTTTTAGGTTCAACGTCCTTCATGTGAGCCGTTTGCTCAGCAATCTTATTTTTCACTTCTTGAGGAGTTTTTGTCCCCCACATAGCATAGAAAGTATTCATATTGAAAGGTAGATTATAAAGACTCCCCTTGTAATTAGCTACAGGCGAGTTGATATAGTTGTTAAATTCAGCAAACTGATTAACATAATTCCAAACTTTCTCATTAGAAGTATGGAAGATATGAGCACCATATTTATGAACATTAACACCTTCTACATTCTCACAATAGATATTCCCACCAATGTGATCACGCTTATCAATAACTTTTACTTTTTTTCCACGCTTGGTTGCTTCATAAGCAAAAATTGCTCCAGACAGACCAGCGCCAACGATTAGATAATCGTACATAATACACTCCTTTATTAGACTCGACACTTTTGTAGCATTGTAAAGTTATCCTCATTAACAATATCATGTAAAAATAGATTTTAAAATTTTTTTGAAAAATTAGTTAGAATAGTTCATTTGTATGAAGAAAAATAATTTTACAAATCACAAAATTTAATTTCATTAGTTCAACAACTCCGTTTTATCCAAAGGATTAAAATTATTCAACGACTTATTAACAAAAGTATTTTTTGTTAATAACAAAAACATGAATATATTGTAAGTAGGGACAAACCAAAAAGCTTCAATCATGCAGTTTAGAGCAACTAAAGATAATATTACTACATATAAGTATTGCCCCTGTTTATACTGTTCTCTCGAAATTACAACATACAGACATATAAGCAGCACAAGAGGTATAACACCATATGTAAATAACATTTGAACATACGATGAATCTACGTAGTTATAATCAATAACAGCCTCCGTTTTACCTCCTGATCCTTTAAATAATACGTCTCTAGTTCCAAATAGATGTACACCAAAAGTATTAAATGCATTTTTCCCTAAAGCTAATCTACCTGTAACTAATTTATTGATAGATACTAAAAATGGAGATCCCCAAGAGAAAATATAAGTCAAATACATCATTAGTGACGAACATAGAACTACAGAATAAGGTAAAATTGAATAAATCCTGAATTTCTTATCTTCATTAAAGTAGAAAAATATAAAAATAATTGTTGCTAAAATAATTGATAAGGCATTTAAACGTGCATCACAATATTTTATAATAAAGAAAGATAAAAGTACACCTATTAGGGATCTAATCCATATAAACTTATCTTTTAATAAATAAGAAAAAGCCAAGAAAATGTAGAAACAGTGGGATGCAAAATCTGTAGGATAAATAAATCCAAATGAATTCCGAATAACTCCTTCACGACTATATTGTAAATTGGGAACTTCACCTAAGAGAGATAAAAGAAATACACTTAGTACAAGAATGCCTGCTACAATGACATACGTTTTCAAAACTACTTTCATATCTACATTAACTAATAAGACCAGAAGAGCTGAATAAACAAGAAAATTAAGTTTTCCGGTCTGAAAAAATACTAAAATTCCTGATAATAATAGCAAAGAAGAAAATATTAGATATTTAAATGAAATACGTTTTAGAAACATAAAACGAAGACCTAACAACAAAACTACTACTAAAAGATAATTTGCTTTAACTTGAAAAATAGTTTTATCCAGCATTGTAGTAGATATAGTATTAAAAAATATCACTACAGATACAACAATACTAACCAGTAGATTTTCAAATTTAATTTTTATCATATTATTTATTTGGTAAAGAATAATATAGAATGAACATAATTGATAATTTTATATATTATTTAGTATTTTTCATATTTTAGTTCATCTACAATCTTTCATCCTTCCTTTTCTAAATTTTTTCAATCAACTAACTTAGCTAAAACAAATTCTTATAAAAATAACTTTGATTATTTCTATGTAGATTATAATCACACTAATTATAAAACAGCTGCTCTTTTATTTCCTTTAGGCTAACTACTTTAAATAATAAAATTAGTAAACTATAAAGTATCGCCCCAACTATAGTATATACAACAACATTAACAATAGGTGTAAAAATCAAAATTGTCTTCAAAAATGAAAGGACAAAATACATAAGAATTGATGCTAAAAATATTTTAACAGTTGATTTTAAAATTGGTACATCTTTTAAATATTTTCTTGTAAAATACAATTGGATGCCCCATACAAATACTTCTGTTAATACAGAAACAATTGCAGCTCCAATATATCCAAATTTAGGTAGCAAAAGTAAATTTAAACCAACACTAACAATAGCTGGAACCGTTGTTGAAGTCAAAAATTCTTTATTCTTATTATGAGGTATCAAAATTTGAATCCCCATAATGTTGGTCCATCCAATAAAAAACATTCTAAAAATCATGATTGTAATAGCATATTTTGCTTCTTGGAAGTCATTTCCTAAGAAAAATTTCACAAAGTCATTATTGATAATTAACATGCCTGCAATAGTTGGAAAAATCACAAGATTGTATATCAAGAAAGATAATTGATTCATGCGATTCACAGACTTGTTATCTCCTGTTGATAGAAGATTTGAAACACGTGGAAGCATGACACTTCCAAGAGAAGTTACCAAAGTAAGTAGAATATTTACCAATTTTAAAGCTTGATCATAAATACCAACATCAGTAGTTGATGCTAAAGCACCGAGCATTGTTCTATCTAAAGTAACATACAAAGAAATTGCTATTTGAGGCAAAAACAATAAAATTACCGGTTTAAGATGTTTCTTTGCATAATTGAAATCAAATTGTGGCTTACCTATAAATTCTAGAGCCGGCAGCCACATACTTAATTGTCCTAAAAATTCAAATATAGTTAATAAAAAGACATATAGATATAAATCATTTTGAGACTTTATGAACAAAAATATTGAAATAACACCTATGAGTTTGACAGTGATATTTCTAACAGTTATCTTTCTAAAATCTTCTAGTCCTTGAAAAAGCCAAGTAATATCTAATCCCCTAGATAATAGAGATAATACCAATATATATGCTACTGGATTTTGCATAAATGAAAATGAAAAGCACAGACCAATATATAGAAATATCGATATACAAGTCGCAGTAAACTGCAAGGTATAAATACCCCAAAAATTATTAGGGATATTATTTCTATGAGCTGAAATCTCTTTTGTCCCATAATTAGCTACTCCTAATGTTGCCAAAAAAATAAAGTAAGCAACAATCGAATTAAAATAGCCAAAAGTTCCTAAATCATTTGAACTGAAAACCCTTGTAACATACGGTGTTGTTATGAAAGGTAGTACAATGGTTAGTAATTGATAAGAGAGATTGTAAGCATAGTTTTTTAAAACCTTCATGACTATCTAACCCATTTTCCCTCTGACTTTTTTATACAATTTTGCAGATACGAGAAACAATATATATTTCAATTTATTTTTCCTTGTAACATTTGAATTCGGAATAACATCTTTGAAATATTGAATGTATTCTTTTCTAATTTTATTAACTTCAGCATACATATCTGAACTAAGCATAGCATGTACAATATGCAGACCATTAAAAACATAGCGAACATTCAAGGCTCTTCTCATATCCCTATCACCTGAATAGTCTCGTTCAACATAACTTCTATTCCATTCCATTGCCTTGTAAAAATCTAAGAGACGATCACTATACTTAGAATTTACAATACTTCCTGGTCTTCGATAGTATTTATAAAGATTTAGATCACTAACAGCAATATTTTCACAGAAAGCAATATGCTCATAAGCAAGAGCTAAATCTTCATACAACATCCCATTAGGATATGGAAACCTTAATAAAATTTCTTTCTTATATAGTTTACCACCTGAATGTGTCCCAACATAATTTCCATAAAACATTTGTTCTAAAGCTGTTCTACGATCTAATTTTCCAGAATATTTCTCTCTGAAATCTCCTAGGAAATCACTATTTTCATAGTTTCTAACTTCAATCACTGGAGTTGCTACAAGATCAACTCTATACTTATCTCTAAGTTCTACTAAATATTCAATGGCTCTATGGTCATAATAATCGTCTGAATCAATGAAAACAATCCAATCTGTTGAAGATTCTTTTACCCCAGTATTGCGGGCATTGGACAATCCCCCATTTTCAATATGCAGAACTTTTATTCTGTCATCTTCTCGAGCATATTGGTCACAAATTTCTCCAGAACTATCCGTCGAACCATCATCTACTAAGATTATTTCAATATTTTTATATGTTTGTTGTCTTAGACTTTCTACACAATAACTCAAATAGTTCTCAACATTGTACACTGGTACAACAATAGAAATCTGATCCATTATGATAATCCTTCCAAAATGATATCAACAATACGCTCACAAGCTTTTCCATCTCCATATGGATTACTTGCTTTACTCATCTTGCTGTACTCTGTTTCATCTTCTAAAAGCAGTTTGAAATTAGTATAAATATTTTCTTCTTCTGTTCCTACTAATTTCAAGGTTCCTGCAGCAATCCCCTCTGGACGTTCTGTTGTATCACGCATTACCAATACTGGTTTACCTAAAGAAGGTGCTTCTTCTTGTACACCACCCGAATCTGTTAAAATCATGTAGCTTTGATTCATAAAATTATGGAAATCAATGACTTCTAGAGGTTCAATGATTTTCATACGTTCATTGTCGCCAAACACCTTACTTGCTAACTCACGAACCTTAGGATTCTTATGAATAGGATATACGACTTTAACTTCTTCAAATTCATTCAGGATACGATTAACTGCGTTAAACATATTTTCCATGGGTTGACCAAGATTTTCACGTCGATGAGCTGTCAACATGATGAGTTTACTATCCTTAGCCCACTCTAAAATAGGATGGTCATAATGATCTTGAACGGTTGTCTTCAAGGCATCAATAACAGTATTTCCAGTAACATAAATATTTTCTCTTCCCTCTTTTAAAAGATTCTCTTTAGCCACTTCTGTGGGAGCAAAATTGAAATCTGCAATAATTGAAGTGGTCTGACGATTAAATTCTTCAGGAAATGGGCTTTGAAGATTATAAGTTCTCAATCCTGCCTCTACATGTCCAACTTTAATTCCCATGTAAAATGCAGCTAAAGCTGTCGCAAAAGTGGTTGTAGTATCCCCATGAACAAGAACAATATCTGGTTTTTCCTGCTCTAAAACTGCTTGAATTTTATCTAAAATACTTGTCGTGATTGTAAATAGTGTTTGATTTGCCTTCATAATTCCTAAATCATAATCAGGAACAACTTTAAAGACATCTAAAACTTGCTCTAACATTTCTTTATGTTGACCAGTTACACATACAAGTGTTTTGATTGAATCATTTTTCTTCAGTTCATTCACTAAGGGACACATTTTTATTGCTTCTGGACGCGTCCCAAAAACTAACATTACTTTTTTCATTTCGAATCCCCCATTAGTTTTTGATAAAATTTACGATAATTCTCTAAAAATAAAGGATAACTAAACTTCTCTTCATAATCTTTTTTAGCTTGATGAGCTAACCTAGTTCTAAGAGTTGAGTCAGTCGCCAGACTCTCAATAGCAGAAGCTAAGGCCCTAGCATCTTTAGCAGGAACCAAGATCCCATTTTCATTTGTAACAACTTCGTTTAATCCCGGTATATCCGTGGCAACTAAGGTTTTGCTATTCATAAATGCCTCAATGGCAACTAGGCCAAATCCTTCAAATACTGAAGGCAAAACACAAAAATCAAAACTATTGATACATTCTACTATATCCTTGCGATATCCTAAAAAAGATACTTTATCTTCCAGATTTAGTTCTTTAACCTTGTTTTCTAGTTCGGCTCTAAGCTCTCCATCCCCAACGATAAATAAACGAAGGTTTTCATCTGAAATCAAAGAAATAGCATCAATCAAATAGGTCAAACCTTTTTGTTCAGATAATCTTGCAATACAGCCTAGTTTGATTCCATCAAACTTCATAATCTCATCAACTTGTCTATTTGACTGTTTCAAGATCACTCCGTTATAGATAACAGTGCTATCTGCAACTCCCACATCATCTTTCAAATTTTGATTAACTGCTTTACCAACTGCAATACTATAGGCATTTTTCAGTGAAAATCTATATAAAGACAACTTATCTTTAAAGACATTATGAGCAGTGTAAACGTGGACTAGCTTCGGATTAATCAGTTTTAACAAACGAATATAAAAAGCTGCCATTCGATGATGCGTATGAACCAGAGTAATATCATTTGTCTTAATAATTTGATAAATAGTAAGAAGCAGCTTCAACACAGTAAGGGGATTTTTGCTGTCTATATCGTGAATTTTATGATGGATAATTCCTTGGGCCTCTAATTTTGGTTCCCAAAGGCCTCCTGTAGAAGCAACATGGACACTATCAAACTCATCTTTCAAATTAGAACTCAACTGGTACACGATTCTCTCAGCACCACCAATATCCATCGTTCGTGAAATATGTAAAATATTATTTTTTCGTTTTTCGTTTCTCATCTAAAACTCGCTTAATAAAGGTAACATTCCCTACAAAGTATCGTTTAAAGAGACGCTTTGGTTCATTAGCAACTCGGAACAACCACTCCAAGTTTGATTTCTGCATCCAAAGTGGGGCACGCTGAATGTGACCAGACAATACATCAAAACTACCACCTACACCCATAAAAATAGAATTCACTCCATTATCCATAAATTTTTGGATGATGTATTCTTTTTTAGGTGAAGTAATTCCAACAAATACAAAGTCGGGATTCTTTTCACGAATATCTTCCTGAATATCTTGCTCATCTTCCTCAGAAAAATAACCATTACGATGTCCAACTACTCGTAGATTTTGATACTCTTCTTTAAAATTTTGTAACATATCTTGCAAAACTTCTTCTTTAGCACCAAAGAAATACACTGAATAAGATTTTTCATCGGCTAATTTTAATAATCTTTGCATTAAATCAATTCCAGCAACGCGTTCTGGAACTTGGTAGCCCAAAAATCGAGAAGCTAGAACGACTGATGCACCATCTGCATTGATGATCTCAGACTCGTTAACTATCTTCTTAATGGCTTCATCTGATTGACATTGGTTAATCTTATCAGCGTTTACGCCCATTAAATGAAGAGGGCGTTGTTCAATGACAAATTTTTCAACCGCTTGTACTGTTTCATCCATTGTTAAAGGGTCAATCCTGACCCCCATTAAATCAAAACTATTCAAATTAATCTCCCCATGTAGACTCGAAATGACCCTTACGTTCTGCTTCTTCGGGTAACTTCATGTAATCACCGTATATTTTTGTTAAATATTCATCTGGGTTTGCATGGCAACTTATTTCTAAGTTCTCAAACTCTAGTAATTGTGGTTCACCGAATACTTCTTTTCTAGCAAGTTCACGTTCTCTGTATGAACCTAGTACATTCCCTACTATTGAACTAGTTTCAAAATCATATTGTTTAATTAGATTTTGTAATTTGTTGTTAATAGTGGCTGTTTTTAGAAGTTTATTTAATTTCAAAACTTTTGATATACTCACAATTGCATTTTCAAAACTTCCCCGATCTCTGTCATGTAAACGATCGATTACCGAAATTTTAGAAAGTGCACGATAGAATTTAATTTTGTTTGTATGAATAAAATAATGAAAACGATCATCTGGATAACCATCCAAAGGGAAAATATCTATGAATGGACTACATAGTTCATCTCCAAATGGAATTTGTAAAGATGTATCCATAATAGAGGTATTACCTAAATTATCATCATGAAGTCTCAAAACAACATGTTCTGGAAGTTCCTTGTTACAAATAGACAAAAATTTTTCATAATCTTTTCGAGGCATTCCTAAATCCATATCATCATCCCAAGGAATAAATCCTTTATGACGAATTGCTCCTAGCAATGTTCCTCCCAAAGCATAATATCTCAAGTTATATTTACTACAAATAGCAATAAAACTTTTCAATAAAGATAATTCTCCTAGTTGAATTTCCCTCACTTTATTCATAAAATCACTTCGCTCCATCTCTCATAAATACAACTTTAACTGTTTTTAGTAGAATTTCAATATCTTTCCAAATTGTCCAATCGTCTATATAAGCGACATCTAATTTAACAACTTCATCAAAATTCTTAATCTCACTTCTACCACTAACTTGCCAAAGTCCAGTGATACCCGGTTTAAAACTCAATCGACGTTTTTGTTCAGGTGTGTATGTCTCATATTCATCAACTGTTGGCGGTCTTGTTCCAACTAGACTCATATCCCCTTTCAAAACATTCCAAAACTGAGGAAGTTCATCCAAGCTAGTTTTACGGATAAAACGACCAATTTTTGTAATGCGAGGATCATTGTCCATCTTAAACATGCCACCCTGCATAGTATTTTGCTCCAGCAATTCTCTCTTTTTATCCTCTGCATCAACACACATTGATCTAAATTTATAAAAAGTAAAATGTCGGCCGTTTTTTCCTATACGAGTCTGGGAAAAAATAGCAGGTCCACCATCTTTTCTAATAGCTGGCACTAGAACGATACTGACTAAGCCACAAATCATTAAACCAATAATAGAACCAATAATATCTATGACACGCTTAGCAATGACATGACTATTTTTATAAAATTTCGTCGAAAAAGTAATGACATTTAGACCAGCCATCCCACGGATTTTCTTGTCACGCCCTAGATTATGGTCAAAAGCATTTAGATTAACCGTTACATCAATTCCCATCGTTTCAAAACGAGAAATAAATTCACCAATATCATATTCTTCACTAGGAAGATTGATAAACACTTCGTCCACAACTTCGTGAGTTGCAAAATTTAAAATATCTTCGACTGGTACGACTGTAATAGTATCATGTTGGAAATTAGGTTTATCTAATACACTAACTGCCACCAGTTCTCCAAAGAAATCACCAGCATCAAGTAATTTATCCATCACTTTCTCAACTCTAGATGTTGCTGTAATCAAGAATAGTTTTTTACTCCATTTCAAATTAGGAAATATCCGTTTCGAATAATACTTGATAAAAATATTGACTAGATACATTAGAATCGAGTGTAAGGTTAAGAAATACACCATGCCTCGTCTAGAGATGCTAAAGCGTTCTTCTAAAAAGAAATTGGAAAGACTAATTGCCAACGCAAAGAAAATGATATATTTTGTCAAGCGAACAAGCTCACGTAAATATCCTCTTTTAAAAAAATCTTGACCGAAATCACTAAAATAAAATACTATGTAGTGGAGAATATATAGGACAATCATTGTTGTTGAAAGAATATCTGTCTCTTTAACAAAACTAAGAAAATACCCCAGTAACACTACTATAAAACTCTGGATTACTGCCAGAGATATTTTTATCCCTTTCTCTTCCATAACTACTTCCTAGTTTATTTTTTACTTTTTCCCATAATTGCCATAAGCTCCATAAGCTCCATAACCACCATAAGCTCCGTATTTTTCAACTTCGGTGTTGAATTTATTTAGAACTACACCTAAAAAAGGAGTCCCTGTTTGTTCTAACTGTTCCTTCGCCTTTAAGACATCACGTCGTTTTGTCTCTCCAGCTGCCGTAACCAAGATAGAAGCATCACATTTTTGTGTAATGATAGCGGCGTCAATAACCATCCCAATCGGTGCAGTATCCACAATGACATAGTCAAAATACTTACGTAGGGTATCAATCATGGTATGGAAATTTTCACTCTGCAGGAGGGCCGTTGGATTAGGTGATGTCGGTCCTGCCTGAATAACAAATAGGTTATCAATATTGGTATCACAGAGACCATTTGAAAGATCAGTAGTCCCTGCCAAAAAGTCAGTCAATCCAGTAATTTTTTCTCTTGACTTGAAGACACCAGACATAACTGAATTACGGATATCCGCATCTACTAGTAATGTTTTATAGCCTGCACGTGCGAAAGCCCAGGCGATATTAGTTGAAGTTGTAGATTTCCCTTCACCAGGTTTGACAGATGAGATGGCAAGAACTTTCAAATTATCACCACTCAATTGAATATTGGTGCGCAAAGCATTATAGTGTTCTTCAGCTTTTTTAGCAAAATCTAAACGCTTTTGTGCGATTTCTAATGTTGGCATATTTTCTCCCTTACTTTAACTTATCCAAATCTGGAACAATTCCTAAAAGTGCGACATGCATGACTTCTTCGACATCTTCTGGTCGCTTGACACGATCATCCAATAATTCAAACAATAAGACTGAAACAACCATTACTGCACCACCTACTAGGAAAGCAAGCGCAGTATTTCGACGAATATTAGGTGAGGATGGAGTTAGTGCCGGTCTCGCTTCCTCTAGTGTTGTCACATCAGATACACGAGTTACAGAAATGATTTTTTCCGATGCAACCTCACGAAGAGCATTGGCGATACGGCTCGCTTCTTCTGGCTGTGCATCTTTTACAGCAATTGACACGATACGAGTATCTACAGGCACTGTTACCTGAATCTTCTTGCTTAATGCCTTAACTGTTTTCTCTAGTTTAAGATTTGAAATGACTTTCTCCAGTACATCTTGCGAAAGGATAATTTCCTTATAGTCTTTTACCAGGTAAGTACCAGCCTGCAAATCCTGGTTGGTCAAACCTGCTTTTTCTGATTGATTTCGATTAACCACATAAATACGTGTTGTACTAGAGTACTCAGGTGTTAGTACAAAACTGCTTACACCGAAAGCTAGGACAGCTGCTACAATCGCAGTCAAGATGATAGCGATTTTCTTCTTCCAAAGGATTTTAAATAATTGGACAATGTCAATTGCGATTTCTTTATTTTCTTTCATGTCAACTCCTAAATAATTTGATCAGCTAAGATGATGCGAGGATTTTCGATAAATAATTCTCTCGCCTTTCTATCACCGTATTGTTTTGAAACGATCTCATAAGCTTCTTTCATGTAAGGTGGTCTTTGGTCTAAATTGTGCATATCACTAGCAACAAAATGTACCAAGTCTCGCTCTAGAAAATAGCGAGCTCGTTTCTTCATAAATTTATATTTATCCCCAAATAACTTTGGTTTTAAAATGCTGGAACTATTGATTTGAGTGTAGCAACCCATATCAATCAACTCTTTCACCCGTTTTTCGTTATTCTCTAATTCATGGTAACGTTCAATGTGGGCAACTACAGGCGTTATCCCAAGCATGAGAACATTGCTCAAAGCAGTATGGATTTCCCGATAAGGGGTAGCCATACTAAACTCAATGAGAGCATAGCGTGTCCCATTAAGACTTGGAATGACCTGTTTCTCCAATTTCGCAAGCACATCACTAGTATAATAAATTTCTGCTCCATAGAGAATGGTCAAGTCTGGAGCCACCTCCTTGGCTAGCTCCTTAACTTCTTGGAAGTTTGCCTCTATTGTCTCCTCAGGAGTTTCAAACATTCCTTTTCGTCTATGCGATGTCGATACAATAGTCCTTACCCCTTGCCTATAGGCTTCTGCCAGAAGCGCCTTGCTTTCTTGCTTAGATTTTGGACCATCATCCACACCAAATACAATATGCGAATGAATATCAATCATTTTGTCTTATTTTCCTTCCATCACATCATTGATTGCAGCCTTGACTGACTCTAAACTGCTATCACTTATCTCCATCATGTAGAGGTTACTATCAGGCATGGCATAAGATGGCAAATCCATACGCCCTGTTCCTTTAAGATCTTGTGAATTAATCTTATAAGTTCCACCACTCTCAAGTTGAGCATTGATTAAGTTCATCATGGTTTCAAGTGGCATATTGGTTTGAATCGAATCTTGCAACCCCTTAATAATACTGTCATAATTTCTCAAAGCTTCTGTCGAGGTTAACTTTTGCAGAATAGCCACAATGACCTTTTGCTGATTGCGACCACGATCCCGGTCTCCATCTGCCAGAGAATAGCGCTCACGCACAAAGCCAAGAGCCTGCTCCGAATCAAGATGAACATTCCCTACTGGGAAATGAAACTTCCCGTGACGAGATGTAAATTCCTGATCATTATAGACATCAACTCCACCAAGGAGATCAATCAATTTCAAGAAAGAGGTGAAATTCAAACGAGCGTAGTAATTTAAATCAATACCGTAGAGATTTTCCAGTGTATGAATGGAAGCATCTACCCCATAAATACCCGCATGGGTCAACTTATCTTTTTGGTTGTTACCACCATCTGCAATTGGAACATAGGAATCACGAGGGGTTGTTGTTAAGAGAATCTTTTTCGTTTCACGATTCACTGTCATAATGATATTGACATCCGAACGAGAAACCGAACTGATTGGACCATAAGTATCAATTCCGCTGATATAAACGTTGAAACTGTCACCTTTGACATCTTTTGGAGTTTCAACCGTTTTGGTTAATCCTTTGGTATAGATTTTCTTAATTTTTGAAGCATAGTCAGGATATTCCGATTCGATAATATTTTCAAAGACACTGTTTAGAATGATTGCCTTTGTATCGCCAGCTAACAGGCTCTTATATGCCGCAAGATAGGAGCTGCTTTCTTCGACTGTCAGTTCTTTATTTTGAGTAGCTTTCAGATCATTCAACAACTGTTGGATATTATCCTTATCCGTCCCAGTCGGTCCCGTTACACTGGTTACCTGACTGATATTATCAATTGAACTATCTTCCAACACCGCAATACTCATCGAATAATTTGAGTAGTTAGATGTCGCATTCAGGCGACTTGTAAATCCAATGAACTGCCCTACAGCAAAGAGAGAAGTACCATTAATTAACACACCAAGTAGTAATAAAATCAGCGTTAGATTTTGAACTTTCTTGGATCGAATTAAAAAGAAACACAAGATGGCTAAGGCCACAATTAAGACGGTAACCACTATATTGAGATATCGGAAAGCTAGCATATTGTACTTGAAAATCAAAAACAATAAAAAGACTGCTAGTACTGCATAGATAGCTAGCAACCCCCAACTAATCATAATCTTTGTTTTACCCTGACGAGCTCGCTTCGAAGATCTACTCACGATATACCTCTATTATCAATTTTTATTTCATTTCATTATATCATAAAAAAATACACTTGTGGGGTAAATCCACTTAGGTAAGGCGTTTTCATCTTCTTTCCGAAACATTCTTTTTCACTTGCAAACAATTACATCAATAAATTTACTATATAAATATAAAAACAAGGTTCCTTACGGAACCTCGCTCATCATTATTTAACATGATTTTCTGCTTCTTTTTGGGCTTTTTCAATTGCTTTTTTGCTTTCTTGCTCCCATTTGATCTTAGCTTCTTCATACTGTTTGGTTGTTACAGTATCTTTTTGCAGCTTCATGTACTTGTAGTTATTGCCGTCACCCTTGATGCCGACTAGTGAATAACCTCTTGTAAATGGCGTTACTTTGGTTACAGATGCTGTTCCACCACTTGACATAGCTGACATAATCAGAGAATTGTCAATCATCCAAGCCTGTGCTTCAGCATATTTTTCATAGCGTTTGGCTACATCTTTATTTTCACTATCTGCATCTTTGAGCATCTTAGTGTAGGTATCAAGACCCAAGCTAGCAATCTTAGCTTTATCTTCCTGAGCATCTAGACCAAAGATCTTGAGGTAGAATCCATCCTCTGCATTGAAAGGATTGAGATAAGTTGATGGATCTTGGTAGTCACCTACCCAACCATCAAAGTTCAAATCATAGTCACGATCAGCTGGTGTCGGTGCCAAGAAGGCTACGTTGTTAAAATCATCTGTTGAAAGTTGTTGAACGTCAATGACAATGTTATCAGCACCCAAAATTGACTCAAGGGTCTGCTTAACTGAGTTCATGCCTGTCACGGCATTTTTACTCGTCTGATCAACTGCCACATCCAAGTGAATTGGGAAGGTCACACCTTGACTTGCCAATTCTTTTTTAGCTTCCGCAAATTTTGCTTGGGCTTTTTCTTTGTTGAAATAGGCATCCTGAGCATCTGCCAAGTTAATACCTGACCATTCTGTGCCATAGTTAACCAATTTAGAAGCCACTACTTCTCCAAAGGTCTTGTCTCCGACTTGGACAAATGTAGGAGGCACTAGGGTGTTACGAAGGGTCTTGCTAGCCGCTTCTTCCCCATTTGACTGAGCAGAATAGGCTGTGCGGTCCAAGGCAAAGTTCACCGCTTGGCGGAAGTTTTTGTTCAAGACAGCTGTCTCAGTTGACTTCTTCTGCTCATCTGTCGTTTTAGCAGTGTGATTGTAGGCCTTACGGTTGACGTTAAAATTGAAATACCAAGAAGTCTTGTCCTGCAAGCTATAGACGATATTATCCTTATATTTCTCCTTGGTCTTAGCAAAGTTAGAACTATTTGGATAAATCCCAGCGATTGAATAAGCTCCACTTTCAAAGTTACGGATGGTCAATTCTTGGTCTGAGCCATCAAAATAAGCCAATTTTACGTGTTCAATCGATACTTTGTCATGATCATAGTAATGCGGGTTTTTCACATACTCGATCGATGATTTTGATGTGAAATCTTTTAACAAATAAGGTCCACTGTAGAGAATGCTATTTGGAGATAGGGTCCCAAAATCTTTCCCTTTTGAATTTAGAAACTCTTCATTTACTGGGAAAAGAATACTGTTGGTTGTTTTTGAATTCCAGTACGGTTCTGGGCGTGCCAAAGTATACTCAACAGTCTGGTCGTCGATGGCCTTCACTCCAACCTTAGAAAAGTCAGAATCCGCTCCTGTAATATAATCATTCAAGCCCTTGATTGAATTTTGAATCAAGTCAAGCGCCTGTGATTTATTATCCACTGCGTACTTGATACCTGTCACAAAATCCTGTGCCTTGACTGGGGCGTACTCTTCACCATCAGCTGTGAACCATTTGGCATCTTTTCTCAATTTGTAGGTATAAGTTAGACCGTCGCTTGAAACAGACCAGTCTTCTGCCAAAGATGGAATTAGATTTCCATGATTGTCATTTTCAAGCAAACCATCAACTAAGTTAGTAATGATAGCTGTATTATCAGCGTAGTAGTCTAGTAAATAGTTAAATGTAGTTGGGTTTCCACTAAAGGTTGATGAGTAAGTTTTTGTATCTGAACCTGATTGTCCACAGGCAGCTAAAAGCAAAGCAGCCGCAAAAGTCAGGCCTGCACTAAGGATACGCTTTTTTGTAGTCATCTTCTTTCTCCTTTATGTTAGTTTTTATAACATAGGTTTATTTTACCAAAATAGTGGAAATTTGTAAAGTTAATTGAATTTCTAGAATGAAAGTTTATTAATCTTAGCCATAAAAAAACAAAGGATTTATGCCTTTCATACACTCCTCCCTTGTTTTTATACGATTTCAATTTTAGATTTTTCTGTAAAAAATGTTTATAGCAATTCCACACAGAAAGCATCCCATGGAGCCAAGCTTTGTTTTTCAAAAACTTCTTGAGCAAAAGTGTTTTCAATCAAAACTGATTTAACATTTCCTTCTACGGTCAAGTCTTGTTCTGCATTGGACAAGTTAGCTACGACTAGGAATCGACGGTCACCATCTTTACGGATATAAGCAAAGACCTTGTCAGCTGTTTCCAATAGTTCAAAGTCAGCTCGAATCAGCCAGCTGTTTTCCTTACGAATTTTGACCAGTTTCTGATAAGTATAGAAAATAGAATCTGGATTTGCCAGCGCTTCTTGAACGTTGATTGCTTGATAGTTTGGATTTACTGCCAACCAAGGTTGACCTGTTGAGAAACCAGCGTTTTTGCTCTCGTCCCATTGCATAGGCGTACGGGCATTATCACGTCCAATGACACGAATACTGTCCATGATTTCTTCCATCGGAACGCCTTTTTCAATAGCCTCACGCGCATAGTTGAGGGATTCAATATCTTCTACTTGGTCCAGTGTTTCAAACGGATAGTTGGTCATCCCAATTTCCTCACCTTGGTAGATATAAGGAGTTCCTCTCATGAGATGAAGCAAGATAGCAAAGGCTTTGGCAGATTTTTCTCGATATTCATGGTCATTTCCCCAGATTGAGACGATACGAGGGAGGTCATGATTGTTCCAAAAGAGTGAATTCCAGCCGTCCTCAACGCCTAACTCTGTCTGCCATTTGTTGAAGATTTCTTTTAACTTAGGAATATTCAGTTCTTTTTGATAGTGCCACTTAGGCTGACCTTCCTGATACTGAAGACCAATATGTTCAAAATGGAAGACCATAGACAATTCTTGCCCCTTTGGATTAGAGTAGAGCTTGGCAATCTCTGGCGTTGCTCCCCAGGTTTCCCCTACTGTCAAGAGATTCTTATCTCCAAAGGTGGCCTGATTCATCTCCTTGAGATAGGGGTGAAGCATAGGACCATTATTGACTACTTTCTCATCAGGAATTTTCCCAATCATGTCAATGACATCCATGCGGAAACCACCAATGCCTTTATCAATCCAGAAGTTCATCATCTCATAAATTTTCTGACGAAGTTTTTCATTTTCCCAGTTAAGATCCGGCTGTTTCTTACTGAAAAAGTGGAGATAGTATTGACCTGACTTTTCATCATATTCCCAAGCAGATCCACTAAAGATAGAATCTAGGTCGTTGGGTTCATCGCGCCAGATATAGTAGTCTCGCTCAGGGCTGTCAGGATTTTCACAGGCCTCGACAAACCATGCATGTTCATCTGAGGTATGATTGACCACCAAGTCCATGATGATACGAATATCACGCTTCTTAGCTTCCGCAATCAGTTGGTCCATATCCTCCATGGTTCCAAAAATCGTTGCAATCGCTTGATAATCAGCAATATCATAGCCATTATCATCCATAGGGCTGTCATAAACTGGAGAAAGCCAAATCGCTGTAATTCCTAACTTGGCTAGATAGTCTAACTTACTGGTAATTCCTGGCAAATCGCCAATTCCATCTCCGTTGCTATCCATAAAGCTCTTAGGATAAACTTGATAGACTACGGCATTGTGCCACCATTTTTCTTGCATCTTCTTACCTCATTATTTTAATAATCTACAGTCTATGATAGCGCTTTTCAGATTTTTATGCAAGCGTTTGCCTAATCTTTTTGATTCCTTTTTTAACTCCATAGTTTCCTAACTTCCATTTTTTTATTATAATAGAGGTCAGAGGTAAAAAAATGAAAAAACAAGCTTTTAGTTCTGAACAATATTTGAATCTACAGCGCGACCACATTTTGGAGCGCATTAACCAATTTGACGGCAAGCTCTACTTGGAGTTTGGTGGCAAAATGTTAGAAGATTTTCACGCTGCTCGTGTTCTTCCTGGTTATGAGCCTGACAACAAAATCAAGCTCTTACAAGAATTGAAAGAGCAAGTCGAGGTTGTAATTGCCATTAATGCTAACAACATCGAACATTCCAAAGCACGTGGTGACTTGGGCATTTCTTATGACCAAGAAGTTCTTCGTTTGATTGATAAATTCAATGAATTGGGAATTTTTGTTGGCTCCGTTGTTATCACACAGTACGCTGGTCAACCAGCTGCAGATGCCTTCCGAAACCAGCTTGAGAAAAACGGAATTGATTCTTATCTTCATTATCCAATCAAAGGATATCCGACGGATATGGATCACATCATTTCTCCAGAAGGCATGGGAAAAAATGACTACATCAAAACCAGTCGCAACTTGATTGTCGTAACCGCTCCTGGACCTGGTTCTGGAAAATTGGCAACCTGTATGTCCAATATGTACCACGACCAAATCAATGGTATCAAGTCTGGCTACGCTAAATTTGAAACCTTCCCAGTTTGGAATCTTCCCCTTCATCACCCGGTCAACTTGGCCTACGAGGCTGCCACAGCAGACCTTGATGATGTCAACATGATCGACCCCTTCCATCTCCAAACCTATGGAGAAACCACTGTCAACTACAACCGTGATATCGAAATTTTTCCAGTGCTCAAGCGCATGTTGGAACGTATCCTAGGAGAGTCTCCATACGCTTCTCCGACAGATATGGGTGTCAACATGGTTGGTTTCGCTATTACAGATGATGAAGCTGCTGTCGAAGCTTCTAAACAAGAAATCATCCGTCGCTACTATCAAACTGTTCTTGATTTTAAAGCCGAAAAAGTTGGCGAAGCTGCTGTCAAGAAAATCGAGTTGCTTATGAATGACCTCGGTATCACACCAGCAGACCGTGAGGTTGCTGTCGTTGCGCGTCAAAAAGCAGAAGAAACTGGCGGACCAGCCCTAGCCCTTGAATTGCCAACTGGGGAAATTGTTACTGGTAAGAACTCAGAGCTCTTTGGCCCTACAGCCGCTGCTCTTATCAACGCCATCAAGAAATCAGCTGACATCGCTAAAGAAGTAAAACTAATCGAGCCTGAAGTCGTCAAACCGATCCAAGGTCTTAAAATCGATCATCTGGGTAGCCGCAATCCGCGCCTTCATTCAAATGAAATCCTGATTGCACTTGCTATCACAGCTACGGAAAATCCCGACGCTGCCCGCGCTATGGAAGAACTTGGTAACCTCAAAGGAAGCGAAGCTCACTCAACCATCATCTTGACAGATGAAGACAAGAATGTCCTTCGTAAATTGGGTATCAATGTAACCTTTGACCCATACTACCAATACGACCGCTTGTATCGCAAGTAACGATTTGAACCTCTCCACCCTCGGAGAGGTTTTCTCTCTGTCTCAAGAGCCAGCTTTATGTTATAATGAAAGAAGAAAACTGAAAGGATTTACCATGTCAAAAGAAGTTATTGTTGAAAGTTTTGAACTTGACCACACTATTGTTAAAGCACCCTATGTTCGCTTGATTGGGGAAGAAACAGGACCAAAAGGAGACATCATCTCCAATTATGACATTCGCTTGGTGCAACCAAATGAAGACTCTATCCCTACCGCTGGTCTTCACACTATTGAGCACCTCTTGGCAAAACTCATCCGCACCCGCATTGACGGTATGATTGACTGTTCACCATTTGGTTGCCGTACAGGTTTCCACATGATTATGTGGGGACGTCATACTAGCGCTGAGATTGCAGCAGTTATCAAGGATTCGCTGAAAGAAATCGCTGAAACTACCACTTGGGAAGATGTCCCTGGAACAACCATCGAATCTTGCGGAAACTACAAGGATCACAGCCTCTTTTCTGCTAAAGAATGGGCAAAGCTCATCTTGGAACAAGGGATTTCAGATGATGCCTTTGAACGCCATGTCATCTAAACACAAAAAAGGAACCAGTTTTTCAGCTGGCTCCTTCTTTTTTATGCTCAAAATTCTGTCTTAGGCTTTTTCACGAATGACCAAAACACCATCTTCCATATCAGCTTCTAGGTGTTTAGCATCAAGGTTATCCAAGTGGAAATCTGTGACTTTGTCACGGATTTGTTGTTCAACCACACGACGGAGTGGACGAACACCCATGACTTCATCGTAGCCTTCCTCAGTCATGTATTCTTTAGCAGCTTCGCTCACTGCCAAGTCAATGTCTTTCTTAGAAAGCGTCTTGTTAACTTCAACCAACATAAGGTCTACAATCTTAGAAAGATCTTCTTTGCTCAAGTGTGAGAATTCGATGACAGCATTGAAACGGTTAAGGAATTCTGGACGGAAGTAAGGTTTCAAACGATCCATCAATTCTGGTTTATCAGCATCTTCTGTCAAGTTAGCTTCGTAACCAAAGCCTGCGTTTGAAGTTGCGATAATCACCGTATTCTTGAAGTTGACAGTGTTACCTTGACCATCTGTCAAACGACCATCGTCCAAAACTTGAAGGAGAAGGGTGATGACTTGAGGGTCAGCCTTTTCAATTTCGTCGAGAAGGACGATTGAGTATGGATTGCGACGGACGCGTTCTGTCAAGGTATTGTTGTTGTCATCGTAACCAACATAACCTGCAGTTGTACCAATCAATTTAGATACGGATGTGCGGTCGCTGTATTCTGACATGTCCAAACGGATGATAGCATCTTTCGTTCCGAACATATCAAGAGCCAATTGTTTAGCCAACTCAGTCTTACCAACACCAGTAGGACCTACAAAGAGGAAGCTACCAATTGGACGGTTACCTTCATCAAAACCAGCACGGTTACGACGGATAGCTTTTGCTACTGCTTCAACGGCCTTATCTTGACCAATAACTTTCGTCTGCAAACGATGACCCATATCTTTCAAACGTTCGATGTCCGTAGCCCCCATTTGAGATACTGGAATACCCGTCATACGTTCTACAGATTCAGCCACATCGTTGACACTTGCAGTCACTTTCATATCTTCTGTATGGTTTTCGATTTTCTTTTCCAATTCTGCAATGCGTGTTTTATAGTTTAGAGCTGCTTCAAAATCTTCTGCCTCAACTGCTTTTTCTTGCTTGTCTTTTTCTGCCTCAATTTCACGTTCAACAGCATGAACATCTGTTACTGGATGCTGAGCTGCCAAGTGAGCCGCCGTAACATCGACAAGGTCGATAGCCTTATCTGGCAAGCTACGTTGTGGAATATATTGAACAGAGTAATCAACGGCAGCTTTTAAGACTTCATCTGGCAAAATAACATTGTGGTGTTGTTGATAAAGATCTCGAATACCTTGAAGAATCTTGAAAGTATCTTCAGCAGATGGAGCATTAACCTTCACTTCGTTGAAACGACGAGCAAGGGCTGCATTTTTCAAGATAGTATTACGGTATTCATCTTGAGTAGTTGCGCCAATCACTGTCAATTCTCCACGTGAAAGAGCTGGTTTCAAGATATCAGCAAGACCTTTAGACCCTTGACCATCACCTGTGCTACCAGCACCAAGAATTTGGTGAATTTCGTCGAAGAAAAGGATAATATTTCCAGCTTCTTTGACTTCGTTTACCAAGTTTTGAATGTTTTCTTCAAAACTACCGCGGTATTGAGTCCCAGCCTCAAGTCCTGAGATATCAATGGAAATAATTTCCTTATTCTTAATAGCAGCTGGAACATCACCATTCACAATAGCTTGTGCTAAGCCTTCGACAACTGCTGTCTTACCAACACCTGCGTCTCCTACTAAAACAGGATTATTCTTGGTACGGCGTGAAAGGATTTCAGATGTTTCTTGAATTTCCTTGTTTCGTCCGATGACAGGATCCAACTTGCCCTCACGCGCTTCTGCAGTCAAGTTTCGACCCAGTTTAGCAAGGACACCATCTTGTTTCATACCTGAAGACTGTTGTTTCATTTGTCCATCAGTTTCTGCATTTCCTGGCAATTGACCAGTTGCACGATAGTGAGCAAATTCCTCAGGTGTGACTTCACGTCCATTAATCAAGTAACGGCGATTTTCAGAACTATATCCTCGCATACCACCCATCAATTGGTTAAATAAATCATCCATGTTGTTAAAATTATTAAAGTTGTTGTTCATATTCTTTACCTCTTTTTATTTACTTAGTTATGATTACTGATATTGACTATCTTTGACCTTTATCTTAAAAAATTTAGACTAGCTAAATCGCTACTCTACGTACTATTTCTGGTTTTTCTTTTTCAAGCAGGAGTAGACTATCTTTACTTCTAAAGATTTCTAGATTAAACATAGACCCCACCTCTTTCTATTTTACTTTAAATAAGTGTTCTAGTAAGGCTTTCATTTACCTTACGTTCATAATATACTACATTAGTCAAAAAAGGTCAAGGGATTTGACTTTAATTGACCAATATTTTTTAAAAAGCAAAAACACCCTGAAACATCAGGGTGCCATTCTTACATCAAATACAAAATTGCTAGGGTCAGGAGACTTGCTAGAAGCCCCACTCCCCAAAAGAAGAAGTCAACCTTCCACTCGCTCCAAGGATTTCCTTTACCAGACAATCCTCCAAGTTCAAAATGGTGATGCACAGGCGTCATACGGAAAATACGTTTTCCACCAGTCATTTTGAAATAGCCGACTTGCATCATGACCGAAGTTGTTTCAAAGACATAAATAATTCCGATAATCAAGAGAGTCCATTCTTGGTGGAGAGCCATTGAAATAGCTGCCAGCATTCCACCGAGAGCCAAACTTCCCACATCTCCCATAAAGACCTTAGCAGGCTTATGGTTAAAGACAAAGAAACCAAGCAAACCACCAATCATGGCAAGAATCACTAGAAGGATATCCATCTGACCTTGCATATAGGCAATAACTCCATAGGCAGACAAACTAATCACAACGGAAATGCTAGCTAAACCGTCAATACCGTCTGTCAAGTTTACTGCGTTTGAAAAACCGACTAGCCAGAAAAGAGCGAAGACAATATAGAAAATCCCTAGATGCACTTGGTAGCCAAAGACAGAAAGCATATCGCCACCACGCTCATAGAAAAGGTAGAAAATGACACCACCTAGAAGCTGAAGAGCCAATTTCTGCTTGGGATTTAGCCCCTCATTGATTTTTCGGAAGACCTTGAGGAAGTCATCTAAAAATCCGATTAAACCATAGAGAACCAAGATAAATAAAATCATACCAACATTATTGCTGAGTTGATTACTAAATAGGGCGAAAAAGAAAGCAACTAAAACAGAAGCAATTAAGAAAACCAAACCTCCCATTGTAGGAGTCCCAGCTTTTGCCTGGTGCTGTTTGACATCCTCATGCATCTGCTGGCCTGTAATTTGCGCCTTTCTATAAAATTGGATAAAGGCCGGAATTCCTACTAAAGTTAGTAAAAATGTCACAATTCCAGCACTGATAGAAATAAACATATTAGTCTCCTAAAGTTAATTTAATTTTTTTAATGTTTTTGATAGCTGTATTAGTCCGAACATCCTGCTTCTGAACGACGGAACCTGAACCTTCAAATTCCAGTTCAATATCCAACCATTTAGCAAAGGTCTCAGCAGTCTCTTTTTTCCAGCCATACATGTCTGGAATTTCTTCTACCTTATCCGATAAAAGGAGAACTTGTTGGTTTGGTGCAAGATTGGTCCCTTCTTCTACAGAAGTCTCTTTAATCTTTGTTCCAGTACCTACAACGATTGGTTGCACAATATTTCGGCGTAAGGCTTCCGCCAAATCACCGGGTGAAATATCCTTGATGCTAGGCATTGCATAAGAAGACTCTGTAGTCACTTGATCTAAATTCTTAGCTGGAGATTGAAGATTGAGAGATTCTTTCATAGCTGAAGCTCTTTCAAGAATTGGGTTGGCAAATTCTCCCAATTGGATACCTGAATAATGTTCAGGCTGTTGAACCGTTACATACAAGATAAAATCAGGATTTTCAGCAGGGTTCATAGCCACAACCGAGAAAATGTAGTTGGTAGAACCAACCAAGTAGCCTCCATTTTTCTCGTCAGCGATTTGAGCCGTGCCAGACTTGAGGGCCACATTTTGACCTGGAACATTGACGGTTGCCTTGCCTGTGCTATGGTTATACATGGTTCCATAAACTGGATCTGTTCCTACTAAGACCATGTGAGTCCGAGTTTGACTTGCTGCATCTTTCGAAACTGGATTTCCTACAATCTCTTTTTGAGATTTACGAGCGGTCTGATCATTTGGATCATACAAGGCCGTAATAAATTTAGGCTCTAGCATGACGCCATCATTGGCAATGGCTGTAAAGGCACGAATCATTTGCGTCTGAGTTACTGAAATCCCTTGTCCAAATGAACTCTGAGCAATATTAACAATATTGTCAGCTGGAAGTTGGCCTGCATATTCATCTGTCAAACCAAAACGAGTTGGAACCCCAAATTTAAAGCGGTTTAGATAATCCAACCAAGTAGCATCCCCCATTTTCTGCTCAAGAAGTGTCATCCCAATATTACTTGAGTGAGCAAACCCTTGAGAAAATGTCATCATACCACCACCGGTCAAACCTTCATTAACGTCCCAATCTCGAATCGTCGCATCTGCTATTTTTAATTCACTGCTATTGAAGTATTCTCCACCTGGGAAGGTATTGTTGTCAATAGAAGCCGCTAGCGTCATAACCTTCATAGTTGAACCTGGTTCATAGTTACTTTGATAAAGGATATCACGCCAAACAAAGTCCTTAGTGATTCCTTCTTTAGTATCTGCATTAAAGGTCGGTCGTTGAGTGGTAGCAAGGATTTCACCGGTCTTGGCACTGACCAAGGTCGCAGTCATGTACTTACCTTTTACTTTTTCTAGAAAGGCATCCATCTGGGTTTCCATGAAAGATTGGAGCGGGCTAGACAATGTTGTATAAACATCCTTGCCATCTACAGTCTGCTGCGCTACCTGTTCTGTACCCGGTACGATATTTCCTACACGGTCTTTTTCATAGGTAATAATTCCGTTTGTCCCAGCAAGAATGGTATTCAAAGAACTCTCCAAACCAGAAGTTCCTAATAAACTCTTGCTGCCATCTTCATTTTCATGAAGTTGGGCTAAGCCAATAAAACTAGAAGCAAATTGGCCATTTGGATAGCTTCTGTTAGGGCTCGTTGTAAAGTCAATCCCTTCCACACTAGCATCTTTTAAATCTTTTTTAATCGCCATCATATTGGCATAGGTAATCCCATTTCCTTTTGCACCAAAGGAAACCTGAGTCAGATTTGGTTGAGCTAATTGCTCTTTCACATAAGCTTCATCCATGTCTAAATACTTATGGAAGACTTCAGCTACCTTATTAAACTGCGAATCCTCTACATAAAGAATTTTTCCAGTTGCTGACTTGTATTTTTTATCAATAACAGCATAGACGTTATAGGAAGTCGCATCTTCAGCAATAGGCACTCCATTTCGGTCATAGATAGTCCCACGTTTGGCAGGAACTGTTCGGGTTGTTTGGTGAACCTTTTTAGCCTCTTTTACCAAGTCAGTACCAAATATATTACCTTTTGCGATAATATAAGCAAAATTGGCCAAAAAGAGGCCGAAAAGGGCAACAGCTAAAAAGCTGAGGTACTTGCCAACTATCCTACGGTTTTCTGCTGGAGATTTACGATTTTTTACCGCAAATCGGGTTATTTTTTCTGTCCATTTCATATCTTACTCCGCTGTTCGGATGTTTTCATTATTCAATTTCAAATCTTTTTTATCTGCAATTTCTTTCAAGCGCTCTGAACGAATCAATTCATTCACTTCCTGCTTGGCATCGTCCAGCTCTGTCTTCTTCTCCTCTATCTGCGCATTGATTTTTGTCAAATCACTTTGCACTTGCAAGAGTCGTGTCTGCATAAAGATAATGCTCACTGCTAAAACGAGTGCCGTAAAAGCGATGGAAAGATAAAAAGCCTTCTCCACACGTGAGAATTTTTTTATACGATTCTGCAAGAATTGACTGGTTGTTTCTTTCTTATCTACCATTTTTTCCTCTTACTTGTGAATTTTTCTGGCCACGCGCAACTTGGCTGAATGCGAACGGTTGTTGGCTTCTAACTCCTCTGCACTTGGCAAGATTGGCTTACGGGATACCAATTCCATCTTGGGCTTGAGATCATCTGGGATGAAAGGCAAGCCTTTTGGAACTTCAACCGTTGAAGCTTCCTTGAACAATTGCTTGGTCAAGCGGTCTTCCAAGGAATGAAAGGTAATCACTGAAATTCTACCATCTAGAGCCAACATCTCCATAGCCTGCTGGATGGATTCATCTGCCGCTCCCAGTTCATCATTGACTTCAATTCGAATAGCCTGGAAAATCTGCTTGGCAGGATGGCCCTTCTTCTTGAGCTCCTTGGCAGGTTTGGCCGACTTGATAATTTCTGCTAACTCAGTCGTTGTCTCGATTGGCTTGACTTCACGTGCTTGTTCGATCTTACGCGCAATCTGTTTAGAGAATTTATCCTCACCATACTTGAAGAAAATACGAACCAAGTCATGATAGTCATAGTGGTTCACCACTTCATAGGCTGTCAGACTAGCTTCCTGATTCATCCGCATGTCCAGTGGCGCATCCTTTTTATAAGAAAAACCACGTTCACGCTGGTCCAATTGAGGACTAGACACTCCCAAGTCATAACAAATTCCATCAATTTCCTGAACACCAGCTTCGCGCAAACGTGCCTGTAAATGACGGAAGTTATCCTTGATAAAAGTCACCATCCCCTTCTCAATGTAGGAAGCCAAGCGTTTTTGCGCATTGTTAATGGCATTCTGGTCTTGGTCAAAGGCATAGAGATGGCCTTTTTCACTTAATTTACTTAATAAATATTCGCTATGGCCTGCTCCACCCAAAGTCGCATCAACATAGATACCGTCAGGCTTTACGTCGAGCATATCAACCGTTTCGTGGAGTAAGACCGTTACATGATGAAATTCTTTTGTCATATCTTATCTATTTTACCACAAATCTGACTAGCTTGCACTAGTCAGACAAATAGGTCAAAAACAAGTAAGATTTCTTTAAGAAATATGTCAAATATGCTTGACATTCGCGCCATAGAAGAATATAATATAGTCAAATATATACGACACAAATCAGAAAGGAGTCCAGATGAATCGTGTGAAAGAATTTCGCAAGGAACTGGGCATTTCCCAGCTCGAACTCGCCAAGGATATCGGTGTCTCGAGACAGACCATCAATATGATTGAGAACGACAAGTACAATCCAACCCTGGAACTCTGTCTCAATCTCGCTCGCAGCCTTCAAACTGACCTCAATAGTCTCTTTTGGGAGGATGATTTTTTAAAAGGAGCAAACTCATGAAAAAAGAAACCTTCACTGAAAAACTGATCAAACGCACATACGGTATTTCTGGTCCCCTTGATGAATACAAACGGCTTGAGGCCGATCGTATCGGTAACCAAGTCTTTATCATCCTCTTTTATCTGATGATTTTCGGAAATCTTATTCCACTCCTTCTGGCCTATAAATACCCTCAAGAAGTGGCTCTAATCTATCCTCCTCTAATTTTAGTGATTGCCCTCATCGTTGCTGGATATCTCACCTACCAAATGCAAAAAACAGGAATTACAGCTATTGATCCAGATATGCTGAGTGAGAAAGAAAGTAAGCAACTACATTACCCAGGTCTTAAAGCAGGTTTGTTCTTTGGTCTATGGATGTTTTTTATAACTCCTCTTCTCAGTATACTCATAGGTGAAAGTCCGGACTATTTTCATTCTCTCCTCACTATAAGAAATGGTGTATCAAGCATTCTCGGTTCTATCTTCTTCGGAGCAAGCATACAGTTCCTCATTTCCCGTCGCATTGCAAAAACTAAAAAAGAGCAAGATGAGGATTAGGAGGTGCCCTATGAAATCACTAGTAACTATACTTACCTATCATCTTTTGTTTGCTTCACTGCTCATCTTCATCATCGTTTCAGGGAACTTGCCAATCTACGATATAGTCCTCCTTCCAGTCTTTGTTCCAGCACTCAACAAAGGATTGACTTATCTAAAGATAGATTCCCAAAAAACGCGCATACTCAACCTAGCACTATGCTTTATGATTCTATCCTTACCACAGCTGACGCTCATTTCAAGCAATTGGAAATATTATATACTGCTAACTATCGCCATCCTTTCTTCTATTACTTATCTTTATTATCTCTATCAATTCGTAAAAGAAACAAAATAACATCGTTCATTTAGGAGAAATCACCCATGAAAAAAGAAGACTTAACAACTCGCTTACTTCGAAATTTCTTTCATATCCAAGGGCCTTTTGATGAATGCCGTCAAGAGGTTATCTACAAGGCTTGCGCCCGTTCCATGATCCAAATCTTTTACTCTTCCTTCATTCTCTTCCTATTCTATATTTTGTTCGGAAGCTTTATAGAAATTGTTCGAAATGTTATGCCCTACATCTATTTTGGACTCATTTTGTTCATGAGTATAAAAGCTCAAAAAGCCGTCCAAGAGCTTCATCTTGAAAAGGATGACAAATCAGAAATCATCCTCAAAACCTACAGCAAAGCCCAAATCAAATTCCGAAGCTGGATTGTGTTTATCGGTATTCAGATTGGCTTCTTTACCTTACTCATCTTTCATAAAGTCTTCGTTCAACAGATGTCCCTTTCAGATTTTGGAAAGTTGCTCATGCAATTCGATAAAAGTATTCCTTTCCTGATGTATAGCCTGATTATCGGAAGCATTTTTGGAACCCTGACCTACGGATTTCTATCACTACAGGAGGAGAAAACTCCTAAAAATACCAAACAGAAGGAGAAAAGCAAGCAATGACTTCACTATACGATTTTTCAGTCTTGAACCAAGACAAGCAAGAAACTCCACTAGATGCCTATCGTGGTAAGGTTCTCTTGGTTGTCAATACTGCTACTGGATGCGGTTTAACGCCCCAGTACCAAGGTCTCCAAGAACTCTACGACCGCTATCAAGACCAAGGTTTTGAGATTTTAGACTTCCCTTGCAATCAGTTTATGGGACAAGCACCAGGCAGCGCAGAAGAAATCAACAGCTTCTGTAGCCTACATTATCAAACCACCTTCCCACGTTTTGCCAAGATCAAGGTCAACGGTAAGGAGGCAGATCCCCTCTATGTTTGGTTGAAAGACCAGAAATCTGGCCCGCTGGGAAAACGAGTCGAATGGAATTTCGCTAAGTTTCTCATCGGTCGTGATGGGCAGGTTTTTGAACGCTTCTCTTCAAAAACAGACCCAAAACAAATTGAAGAGGCGATACAAAAACTACTATAATTCACAATCTCACTATGATTAGGTTTCCTTTAGCCTAATGAATAGTGAAATTTTTTGATGGGCTTTAACTTAAATAGAAAAACACCCCATGATATGAATCATGAAGTGTTGTAAAAATGATACATTCATACAGACAAGGCACTACTGACTGCTATTCTTGACTCCTGAGTATGTATAGGTCCTATTTCTAGGACACGCTTTTTCCGTTACCACCCTAAAATAAAAGCTATGCTCCCGCCCATCCTTGGCATTTTCCTTGTTTAAGACAAAGTAGTTTTTCTGATTCATCGCCATGGTTCGTAGGATGTCATCAATCAAGAAAGTCAAGGGTACGTTCATGGCAGAGTATTTTTGAAAATCCTCTTCAAAATGAATATAGTTATCTGAAAAATAATCCATCTGCAGTTTGTTTTCATACAGCTCTTTTCTAGTCATAAACTCCCTCCTCCCACAATCGAATTTCTAGGATATCTGCAACATCTATCAACCTATATCCCTCGTTTGTCCTAATAGATAGAGTCTGAGGCGATAACTCTCTCACCACACCGATGATAGTGGTTTTCTGCTTCTTTTCCTTTAGCACAAAACTTCCCCTAAGTTGGCCAACATAAAGCTGAGAAAGTAAATGTAGTTTCTCAACTGGGTCCAAATCTATCGAAAAATCAACACGGTTGTTTTCTTCACTGAGCGAACTGGTGTGTTCTGAGAGGTAAAATCCCATCCACTTCTGCATACCTGGATCTTGATAATCTCGCGCAGATTGAAAGGGTAAATAAGAACGATCAATCATTTTAATCCATCTAATCCTCCAGCAGAATGTCCCTCAATCAGCTTGCTTCTAGCAAGACTCCTAGAGGCTTCTTCCAGTGCATTGGCTCTTAAAAGGGAAGTGAAACCAAATTGTTCCCGAATGGAGTCAATAGCCGTCTGGAGCCTTTCTTCTTTTTCTAACTTGTCAACATCATCAAAGAGGGAGATCAAACCAAAGGACTCGTCTACAAATCCTGAATAGTTGACTCCGACACTTCTGACCGCCCCAGAAGTGTATTTGTTATGAAATAAGTTCAAAACATAATCCGTTAAGATAGCTGTATTATTGGTCGGTTCGACCTTCATTTGTGTGTGAATAGACGGCCTAACCTCCTGTTTAGAGAAACCGACATAGATAGAGACAAGGGTTGTTTTCTTGCCAGACCTTCTCAATCTAATAGCCACCTGCTCCGCCATTTCTCGGAGAATAATTTCAATATCCCGTAACTTCACGTAGTCTCTCGGCAAGATTTGAGAATTTCCCAAACCTTGGGACTTGGCTTTATAGGGTTTATGAACATTACTCTCATCAATCCCGTTAGCATGAAACCACAAACGCAGGCCAGCCTGACCCAGAGCTTTTTTTAGCTGGTCAGGATTGCTGGTTGCCAATTCCTTGATGGAAAAAATCCCCAGAGCATGCAAGCGTTTCTCCATCCGCCTGCCAATTCCCCAAAAGTCGGTCATCTTGGGAATGAACCAGACCTTCTCTTCCACATCCTGGTAAGACCAGTTGGCCCTCATGGTCGGAGTGTGCTTGGCTTCATTATCCAGAGCCAACTTGGCCAGTAAGGGATTGGCATTTGACATACCTACTGTAGAGTAGATCCCTGTCTGCCTCCAAATATCCCTCTGAATACGAGCAGAAAGCATATCCAGCTTGTCTTTGCGAGAGAGACTCTTATCTGGGATAAAATAGTTGAGCGAACTAGTCAGGTCAATAAAGCCCTCATCGATAGAGTAAGGATAAATATCATCTGGACTGCCATAGTTTTGAAAGATTCGCTGGATTTCCATATTGACTGCAATGTACTCGTCCATTCGAGGAGGGACAATCAAGGTCACTTGAGCCCAATCTTCGATGTAGCGAACATAGTCCGAGTCAGTCGGTAGCCCTTGCTTTCGAGCATTGTAATAGGAAAATTTTCGCGTTTTGATATCAAAAGGCAAATCATAGGCCCGACCAACATTTGACTGGCCAAAAATCTTCTTAAACATGGGAGAGGAGGCTAGGATAAGACCAGTTGAATTATCCGCGCGACTCATGACACAAAGCGAGGTTTTCAGCGGATGCAATCCTCTTTTCACACACTCAACACTGGCATAAAAGGATTTCATATCGACAAAGGCAATGTCACTTTTGGGCTCTCTGGAATAATCAAAGTAGCCCATTGGCTAGCCCTCCATCGGCACAAAGTTCCCAACGATAATCCCCACAATCCGAGGATCTTCCTCATAGGAGATGAAAATATCCTTGTATTTAGGATTGATAGAGACCAGACGCAATCCATTCTCCTCTCGATAGACCCGTTTGATATAGGTCTGGTTGTTGCAAACCACTGCATAAACCGCCCCGTCATAGTCAAATCCTGTCTCTCGAATCAGAGCTACTGAACCATTTTGGTATTTAGGTTCCATGGAGTCCCCAGACACCCATGACGCAAAATCATGAGCCAACTCCTCATTAAAGTAAACCGTATCAAAATTCTGATCATCGTAGACCGAAGCCCCAATCCCTGCTGACATGCGTTCATAAACACGGTACTCGTAGAGGCGCTCTGGCATAGCTGTCACTTTGTGGGCTTGCTCCTCTTGAGATAGGTTGCGAGCATAGAGAACAACCTTCTCCTGCCCTTGCTTGGAGAGGCTATGGTAGAGACGGACAATCTCGATCTGAGTAAAATATCCTTTGGGTACTTTTAAAATGTTCTCTAGCTGAGCTACCTTCTCCTTAGACGGTTCTTTGATTCCACGTTCCCAAGCTGAGTAAGCCTGGAAACTAATCCCAAGTTGCTCTGCAATTTCCCTCTGTGTCAGTTTTAACTCTTTCCTCCGAGCCTTTAATTTTTCTGGCTGATACATACTTCACCTCCTATTATGATACTTTAATAGACATTATCTCCCTTAGAAAGACTAATCGATGCTTGAATTCAGATTTTTAAAACTCAACCAATATGGTTTAGTTTTATTATATAAAAAAAGTGAACAAATGTCTACTAGGAATATCAGAAACATCGTGAGTTTTATACTCAATGAAAATCAAAGAGCAAACTAGGAAACTAGCTGCAGGCTGTACTTGAGTACGGCAAGGCGACGTTGACGCGGTTTGAAGAGATTTTCGAAGAGTATTAATCAAACTAAAAGGACCTAGCCCTACACAATACAGAACTAAATCCTTTGAATAAATAATTGATCTAACTTTTAGAATCCCTACAGAAATTCCAGTTTTTCTCTATTTGATACCAGACATTAGTTTTTCAATACGTGGAACGTAGAAGAGTAAGATAATACTGAATACAATCGTAATTCCTCCAACAATTCCATAGTAAGCAACTTCAGTTTCGCTTGTATAAAATTTTACAATTTGAGCATTAATAGCTTGGGCAGCTGCATTACTCAAGAACCAGATAGACATCATTTGTGCTTGGAAGGATTTTGGTGCTAACTTTGTAGTGACTGATAGACCAATCGGCGAAATCAACATTTCCCCTACAATCACAATAGCCCAACTCATAATCAACCAGAGAGGACTGACCTTAACATCTGTCCCAAAGAGCATCCCTGGTAACATCATCCACAAGAAGGATAAACCTGCCGCAAATAAACCGTAAGCAAATTTCTTAGAAGAGGATGGTTGCTTTTTACCCATTTTCCCCCACAACCACGCAAAAATCGGCACATAAATCATAATGAAAAGTGGATTGATACTTTGGAAAAAGCTAGATGGGAAATGAATCTGATTCCCAAATACATTAAAGTAAAGTCGAGTTTGATCATCCGCAAATAGAGCGAGAACAACAGACCCCTGCTCCTCAATAGACCAGAAGAGTACTCCAGCGATAAATAAAGGAATGTAGGCAAATACTCGGGATCTCTCAGTAGCAGTTATTTTCTGACTAGATAAAATTTTGAAGAAATAGTAGATTGGAATAATTACAGCAATCACTGTAAAGATATTAACAATCATATCCACATTAAACTGGTGAGTAAAGACTAAACCTATAACCACGAGAATAATCACGACAAGTGCAATCAGCAAACGTTTAATCAAGATCTGCTGCTCCTTCTGTGAAAGTGGATCAGTGGGGTAAAGGCTTGATTCAGGCAGGTATTTCTTCCCATCCAAAACATACTTCACCAGGCCAAAGAACATTCCAATGGCAGCTAATGAGAAACCTAGATGGAAATTGACTTCCTGACCTAGATAACCCACTAGATAAGGGGCAACAAAGGCACCTAAGTTAATCCCAAAGACAAAGATACTAAAACCTGCATCTCGTCTATCATCTTCTTTCTCATAAATTCCCCCAACCATATCTGAGATATTGGGTTTTAAAAATCCAGTTCCAAAGATAATCAAGGCAATAGAAAGATAGAGAGCTACTTGTCCAAAAGGTGTTGCCAAAGCAATATGTCCTAGCATAATCAGAATCCCACCGTAAAAGACAGTCTTACGGCTTCCTAAAATACGGTCACTGACAAAACCACCGACAACCGAGGACAAAAATACCAGCGAGCCATAAATCGCCATAACCGATGCAGCCGTGGTCTTATCCATTCCCAATCCACCATCTTGCACACTATAGTACATATAGTAAAGTAGGATAGCTCGCATTCCATAGTAAGAAAAGCGTTCCCACATCTCTGTAAAGAAGAGGGTGGACAAGCCCATAGGATGTCCAAAAAATGTTTTCTGTTTTTCCATATATATTCTCCTTGAACGATATAATAATTCATTTTACAGAATTTTCAAATAAATGTCAAACAAATCCTGTTTGTTTTAGAAAATTTTCTGAAAAAATCACACGTCTCATACTTAATTCCACCATAAAAATCCATTTCAGACTAACTTCCACTTCGGTCAGGCAAGTGGAAGTTACTTTGAACAATCACCTTTAAAAATTTGCTCTTGTTTAGTTTAAAAAATATTTCAAACCTTGAAACATACTTATCCTTTCCTCTCCAGTAAACAAAAACACCCCTATACCAAGCTCGTATCTAGTGCAATACAAGTCCATAAGTATAGAGATGTAAAACTACTACACATTAAATAATAAAAATTGTGTACGAAATGTCTCAATTAGTTTTCGCTAGTAAATATCATTTCCAACAAACGCCCTCTCAATTCCTCATCTTGATGATGCAATATATTCATTAACTCATGAGAGTTTTTCGCATTGATGAATTGATTTAACAATCTATCTTTTAATTCATATGGAAGAGAAGCCGTCTTTAGTAGTCTAAAAACTTCATCATTTAGAGATGGCATTTTATTATCTTTGCATTCAAATCTAGCTGTATCATTCTTATTTGCTAATTCAATTATAGACACATTCGTTCCTTTAAAATGAATTCTATGTCTTCTATTACTTGGAACGATACTAGAAGCTCCTTGTAATGCTAACTCTACCATTCCCTTTTCCCAATCAATCGATAATCTTGTTTTATATCTTTGACCATTTTGATCTTCAATCATTTCAAAAGAATGTTGTTTGCCTGGGAATACATACCAATCTATAACTTCAGGTAAATCAACACCCATACCTATCTCAGAACCAACCAAGGGAATGATTGCACCACTTTTTGCAAACACAGGTATCGTCGAAATGTCTCTATAAACACTTAACTTCACACCACCTGTATATTTTTTCTCTGAAAAGAAGTCATACCATTCACCTTCAGGGAACCATACATCCACTTTTGCAGATTGGAATGCCAAATCCATCTTTTCTACAATGGGAGCCACCATCAGTTCTGTTCCAAAAAAGTATTGATTTGGAACATTATAGCTCTCATCATTCTCTGGGTAGAAATAATACATTGGACTAATTAATGGGGCACCTTCTTCATGTGTCTTTACATTCATAGTGTATAGATATGGAATCATCTGATGTCTCAAACGAAGGTATTTCTTCATAATCTTAGATGTTGTTTCTGAAAAAAACCAAGGTTCTTTACTATTAAAGGGACTTCTAGAACTATGTAATCGAGTAATCGGACTAAAAACACCAAACTGTAGCCATCTAGTTTGTAACTCTTCGTCATAATCCCCCAACATGTGTCCACCGATATCATGACTCCACCAACTATAACCGATATTAGATGCTGTCGCTGTAAAATAAGGTTGAAATCTTAACGAATTCCAACTAATAATGGTGTCACCTGAAAAACCAACAGGATAGCGGTGGCTTCCAGGACCTGCATATCTTGATAAAATCAAGCCACCTTCTTCATTTTTACAACTATCCTGATAGTGATAATGGTTTAAAAGCCATAGTGGATCCAACATACCTTGTGTCCCTTGTTGCCAGTCAATCCACCAAAAATCTACTCCCTGCTTTTCTAGCTCATAATGAACATCTTTAAAGTAGGATTCTCTAAAAGATGGATTAAAAAAATCAAAAATAGCAGGTTCTTCTAGTTCTACATTTAACCCCAATCGTTTTGCGACTTGAGGATAAGCTTCTTCATAAGCCCGTATACCATCAGCAGGATGGACATTTAAGGAAAGTTTTAACTTTCTATCATGAAGTTCTTGCAATAACTGTTCTGGATTTGGTATTAAGTTTCTATTCCAACTATATCCTGTCCAGCCACTTCCAAAACGGGCTGGAATGTCAGTTATATGCCAATCCATATCTAAAACACCGATAGATAATGGAATTTTCTCTGTTTTAAATCTATCTATTAAATTCAAATATTCATCCGACGTATAAGGCCAATACCTACTCCACCAATTACCTAAAGCATATCTTGGTAACAAAGGTGTTGAGCCAGTCAAATGGTAAAAGTCTCTGATTGCTCCTCTATAATCATGCCCATAGGCAAAGAAATACAGGTCAATTTGGTTTTCTCTCTCAATATAACCAGATTGTTCATCCCAAATAAATCCTTGAGAATCATCCAATAAGGCAATACCACTTCGACTAATAATTCCATCTTCTAATTGGATTGCTCCATCTGCCTCATCCAGAGTTCGAGCTGTTCCTTTTAACGTTTCAATAGATTCACCAAAATACCAGCGACTACCATATACGGCAAAATTTCCTTTTAATTCTATAAATAAATTTTCGGCGTTAAATTCTCCTTTATTAAAGTGCAAATGAAAATAGTTCGTCATAATATCTAGTACGTTTGATGTCTCAATAGAATCTAACGAAACTTCGCCAAAATCTCTATTATAGATAAGTTGTGTAGTTCTATCCTCAAAACTCCCAGTTTTAGAGTATTCTAACCTTACTAGCTTATCTGTTAATACAGAAATTCGATAAAACTCTCCCTTAAAAATTTTCAATTTGTTTCCCTCCTTTTAGTAAATTGCTTTACTTTATCAAACATTTTATTCGTTATCATTACATTCATCAATCCGCAAAAAGCAAATCCCCCAAATGTAAATACGTAAATAGCTGTTAAAACCCGTTCTGGACTACTGAAACTCATATACAGTACAGAAATATTAAATAAAACCAAAATAATAGCTTGTATTGGATTTAAAATACAAATTAATACGCTATTTACAATACTATTTTTTAGATTATCTTTAAATAGACCAATATAGGGATAAACAACACTCATAAAAAGTATTATAACAAATAAAAAGGGCAACACTAACAATAAACTATACTCTGAAAGTAAACTTGAATAGCCCCAAAGACAATAGTTCACATATAAAAGTAATTCTATTAGGAGGATAAACAACCAAATAAAAGTTGATTGTTTAAAATTTTGTCTAAAGATCCGAAAATAATGATAAGCAATATCGGTATCTTTACCTTTTAAAATACGATACCACATTGTCGTAAGAGAAGTTAGTGATGCTCCAATTGTAACTATTGGAATACAACTAACAATAAATAGAGTATTTAAAATAATTAAATCTGTCAAAAAAGTTAAAATTCTAACCACTTTTCCATCTAATGAAAATAATTTTTGCATAATAGATATCTCCATAAAATCGATTGTCTTAACTCTATATTTTATAATGTCAGCTGTACAAAAATATTACCTAAATTATTAAAAAAATATTTCCAAATTTCTTTAAAAATTAGAATAAAGGAAGCGAGATAATTTAATGTTATCAGTCTCGCTTCCTATAATTAGCTAGTCCCTTGTTCATACAACCAAGAGTTCATATAAAATATTACTCTTTGACTTCTTTTTGGTAACGATTATATGCTTCCTGTTGAATCTTCATAAATTCGTCCAATCCCATATTCTTAAGAGTTTCTTTGTATGAGTCCCATTCTTTTTCTATGCCGCCTTCAACTACCCATTTAGATGCTTGTTGTTTGACATAAGATTCAATACTCACATAGATTGATGATAATTTGTTAAGTTCTTCTTGTGAATAAATCACATTAGGGTAAGCTGGCAATGCAAATTGTTTCAAATCTTGGTCCATCTTCAATTTCAATCCATCACCTTGTGTTTGATCGATTTCTACGCGACTATTGATATCATCGCTTACGTATTTAGGACCAAAATCTCGAAGTGAATTAATCCATGCCCATTCATCAGCTGATTTACCATCCTTAGGAGGTAACACTTTAAACTTATCACCATTCTTTTCAGTAGCTATTCCAAATGATCCATAGAAATTCTGAATACTTGCTTCATCTGTATATAATTTATCCAACCATTTCAATAATTTAGCAGGGTTTTTGCTCTTATTTGTAATCAAAATTTCATTTCGACCATAGTTGTAATGATCTGGATCAGAAAAGACATATTGTTTACCATCCATACCTTTTAAAGCAGGTAGAGCAATATATTCACTGGAATGTAAGCCAAACGTTGCATCTGCTGTCCAACCACTAGAAACACCTACTCTAGATACTCCCTTATCCATACGTTTTGCTACACTCATAGAGGTATCTTCTGTAAAGATTTCCGGATCAATCAAACCTTTTTTATAAGATTCGTGCATTGCTGCAATCCCTTGTTTATAACTTTCTTCTGTACGAAGGTAGACTGGTTTTCCATCTTTTACAGACATTTCATATGTATTATCTGCCCCTAAACGATTATTGAACGGAAGAATATATGAGAATGTTGGATCAAAGTTTCCTGCTCCGAATGGAATTTCATCAGAAGCGTCTCCATTTCCGTTCGCATCTTTATCCTTAAATTCTTGTAGTACTTTTACTAAATCATCATAAGTTTCTGGAACCTTTAATCCTAGATTATCTAACCACTTTTTATTAATAAATAGCTGATTAGCTACAGTAGGACGCATCGGTAATTTTTTAGGTAGACTGTAGATATGACCATCAGGTGAAGTAATCATCGCTTTAATCTTAGGTTCTTTCTCCATAGCCTTAGTTAAATTTGGCATGTTTTCCTTGATTAAATCTTCCAATGGAATAAATAAAGATTGGTTCTGAGCAATTTCTGAATCTGTAAAAGCATTTGAACCTAAAAATGCATCTGGTAAATCTCCACTAGCAACCAACACAGATTTCTTATCTGCCCAATCTGCAGCTACAAGTGTATCCCATTTAACATCGATACCTGATTCTTTGGCAGAATCAGTTAGAAAACCTTTATGATAATCTTCTCCCCAGTCAGACCAACGAACAGTTGTAATTTTATAAGAATCTTCTCCAGATTTCTCATCCTTACTCGTATTAGTGGAATTTGCACAGGCTGTTAAGCCAGCAAGTGTAACTGTTCCTAAGAACAAATATGTAAATGATTTATTTTTCATGTTTTTCTCCTATTCTTTCAATGCGCCAATCATTACGCCTTGATTAAAATATTTCTGAACAAAGGGATACAACAACATAATCGGAGCGGTTGAAATAACAATTGCTGCATATTTCATCATATCTGCTTTGATACGAAGATCTGATGCCACTTCTCCTGTTGCTTGCGACTGTAACATTTGATTACTAATTAGTAAACGTCGTAAAATTAATTGCAATGGCTGTAAATTTTCATTCGTTAAATAAATTAAAGCATTAAACCACGAATTCCAAATACCAACTGCAGTCCAAAGTCCAATAACTGCAATAATAGCTTTTGATAAAGGAACGACTATCTTAATAAAATAACGAATTGTACCACAGCCATCAATTTGCGCAGCCTCCCACATCCCGTCTGGAATACTATTATTAAAGAATGTTCTAGCAACGATAATATTGTATGATGAAACTGCAAAAGGTATTACCATTACCCAAAATGTATCAATCAAGCCTACATTCTTTACTGTTAAGTAGGTAGGAATCAAGCCACCTGATACAAACATAGGGATTATGTATAGAATACTCATCCACTTTCTACCAACTAATTCTTTTCTAGATAAAGCATAACCAGCTGGAATATTGACTACTAAAGCAACTAAGGTACCAACAACAGTATATAAAATTGTATTTAGATAGCTACGTAAAAATAAAGGTTGTTGAATAAGACGTAAATATCCATCTAATTTCCATTCTCTTGGAATAAACCATACCTTCCCGTTTGCAACATCTGAAGGATTACTAAAAGATGCAATCACTACAAACCATAACGGATATACAATTAACAGGATAAGGAAAATTGCCAAACCATAGGTAACTATGTCAAATAATAATTCAGAGTTTGTTTTTCTTGATTTATGAAACCATCTCACCTTAAGCACTCCTTCCTTTAAAAAAGACCCGTTCTAGTATATCGTTTTGAGAACCAGTTGACAGATAGCAAAATTATTAGATTGACTACGGTGTTAAATAACCCTATAGCTGTCGAATAACTATACTGAAAATTCACCATACCAACTTTATAAACATAGGTCGAAATTATCTCACTTCCTGCTAAATTAAGAGGATTCTGTAATAGTAACACTTTCTCAAATCCTACACTCAACAAACTACCCGCTCTTAATATTAATAGAATCATAGCAGTCGGCAGAAGTAATGGTAATTCTATATGACGAATTTTTTGTAATCTAGAGGCACCATCCATAGTTGCAGCCTCATAATATGTAGGATCAATTGCAGAAAGAGCTGCTAGATAAATAATACTATCCCAACCAATATGTTGCCATACATCACTCCAAACATAAACACCTGCAAAACTACTAGGTTTTGATAAAAAATCTGGAATAGTGATTCCAACAGACTTAAATACATTCGCTAACAAACCACTAGTAGGAGATAAAAATAAGATAATCATCCCACACATAACCATTGTAGAGATAAAATGGGGTAAGTAAGTTGTCACTTGAAATATTTTTCTAAACTTCCCAACTCTTAACTGATTACTAATTATAGCTAGTATAATAGGTAAGGGGAATCCTACTACAATACTATAAAGTGAAATTTTTAATGTATTGAACATAGTTGTCCCGAATTGGAATGATGAGAAAAATTGAGTAAAGTACTTAAATCCTACCCACTGACTAGCAAAGATACCATTGGCTGGTGAATAGTCTTTAAATGCAATAATTAGTCCCAACATGGGAATATAGGAAAATAAAATTAATAGCAATATTGAAGGAAAAAGTAATATATATAACGGAATACTATGCTTTAATTTTATTTTATGAAGCTGAGATGCTACTTTCATTTTTTTCCTCCTATCTGATTTTCTACGATTATTTTACACCATATAAAATTCCCTTAATATAACTTTTTGGACTAGGTTTATCAATTTTTCAGTTTATCATTTCTGAGAACTATTACTTTTCCGACATCTTGATAAAACATATCTGTTTTGTACATGATATCATATTTTCAAAGTGATATAATTTAAATACGAGGCTAGTATATGAAATTAAATCGCGAGTTATCAAAAAAACATTCTATTCATTTTTTCTTTAAACTCCTACTTGTGCTACTATTGATAAATATTTTAATCAATATTGCTATGAGTAACATAACCAGAAATTTTATTAAAAACCAAAATATAGTACACTTACGTAGTTCAATTGAAATTTATGCTGACTCTGTTAATGAAAAATTACATTCTGCAGAGAGGTTTATGTATTCAACAATAACACACAGTGAAGATTTGGAAAAATTAAATCATGTACAAAAATTTTTAAACTATCAAGAAAGTCTAAAAAAAGTTCAAACTAGTTTTACAGAGTTTGAATATCAAAATGAAACCCATATGACATTCTTATTGGAAACAGATGCTACTAAACATTTTATCAATGTTTCCAATCTTTATATTCCATATGAAGATTATTTACTGTTAAAAACATATCTAAAATCACTAAGTAGCGATATAAGTGACCGTAAATGGAAAAATATAACTATTAAAGATAGCGAATACTTAGTTAAATCCGTTCATTACGAAGGAAAAATCATTTATGCAGTCATATCCTCAGAAGATATCCTAAAACCTCTCAATAAACTTAATATTGGTAATAATGGTAAACTCTCCCTAAAAGAGCCTAACAATATACCGTCCGCTAATTACCTAATTCATGCCCAAAATGAAAAAACGCATTTACCTTTCGATATTTATGTTTTAGTCGATTATGCCGAAGTCTTTAGAAATATCACACTCTTAGAAGTATTTTTATCAGCTGTTCCTATCATTATCACAATTTTATCAATCATCATTATCCTGTATATTCGTCAGTGGATGATTAAACCTATAACAAGACTCACTGAACGACTCTCTCAACTTGGAGATTCCATCCTCCCTTCTGAATTTTTTATATCTGAAGGTATACTAGAAATTGATAAGGCAAATGATAAACTTAATAAAGTAATATTTGACATGCAAGAATTAAAAATCCGGGAATACCATTCACAACTAGAACTTAAAAAGATTGAACTTAATTATCTAAAGAACCAAATCCGTCCGCATTTCTACCTAAATATGTTATCGATGATTCATAGTATGCTTCAAACCAAAAACTACAAGGAAATTGAAGATTTAACTATCCTAACTTCAAATTATCTCCGTCATTTATTTATGGCTAATCAAGATTTTTCAGAACTTAAAGATGAAGTTCAGCATATTAAAGATTATTTAGAAATACAACGAATTCGGTATGGAAATAGTATCAACTTTTCACTAGACTATAATGATGACCTACAAAATACTCTTGTCCCATCATTACTTTTACAAACATTTATTGAAAACACAATCAAACACGGTTTTTCATTTCAGGATTTATTTACAATTTTTCTATCAATAAAAAAAGTAAAAACTGAGAACTCAGATTATATTCAGATTTGTATCGAGGATAATGGTCCAGGTTTCTCTGAAGAAATTTTATCAAAACTAAATCAGAAACAGTCTCTAATAACAGAAGATGGACATCATATTGGGATCACAAACACCATCGAACGTTTAAATCTTCTCTATCCTAATGACTATAGTATTGCATTTGAAAATAATGAAGAAGGTGGGGCTAAAATTCTTTTACTTATTCCATACAAGATTATAAATGGAGGTTATAATGAACATCTTATTAGTTGATGACGATCGTTTTATCATTGAAGCTTTACGAGAGAAAATAAATTGGGCTAAACTACACATTAACACTGTTTATGTTGCCTATAGCCTCACTCAAGCTCAAAATATTATTAGAGAGAATCCTATTGATCTCATGATAAGCGATATAGAAATGCCTCAAGGTAGTGGCCTCGAACTCTTATCGTGGATTAGAAATGAAAAATATGATATAAAAACAATTTTTTTAACCAATTACGCCGACTTCAACTATGCTCAAAAAGCAATTGAATTGCAAAGCTTCGAATACTATCTAAAACCCATTAACTTTGAAAAATTAGAATTTATTATTCAAAAAGCCATTAGTAAAATTGAGAATCATAACTTAAACGGAAAAAATGATGCACTTTTACAAATAGAAGATAACTTCTGGTATGATTACCTTAGAAAACCTCAAATTTCTCGCATTGATGAGCTAGAAAATATAGCAAGCAAACAAGATTTTATTCTTCAAAAACACCAGTATTTTTTTCTTGCAGTTTTAACAATCAATCTTAATGAAGAAGATTATTCTACAGAAACTCCATCATGGACTTCTCAACTAAAAAGAGAACTTCAAAGAATTTCACAACCTTCTTATAAGCTGATAAGTCTATTCAAAATGGAAAGCCAGGTTGATCAATATGTTTGTCTCTTTAGAGTAGACTCATCCAAACGTAGTGACAAATTGGCATATGAGATTCATTCTCAAATTTCTAATAACTTTAGTAAATACTCAAACATTATATATAAGAGTTGCCATAAAATATCCGATATTTTATTTCATACCAAAGAACTCTACACTTATAATGAACAATATGTTTCTTATTGGAATACTATTACATGTGTTCCACATAGTTTTCCAACTTCCTTTAAAACAGAAACTCTTTCAATTACTTTTTTAGATACCTTAAGTGAATACGAATTAAGAGAAAAAATTAATTCACTTGCTTATAATTCTCAAATTCCTACTTTCACACTACAACAAATTTTACTAGATTGGACTCAACAAATAGGAATATATCTAGATCAAAATGGAATCTCGGCACATAAATTATTCCAAAACAGCACTCATGATTTCTTATTCCAACGACGCTTTCATTCAATTGAATCTTTTCAGGATTACTTTGATTATTACTGGTCACATGCTAAGAAATTTGCAACAAACATTGAAAACCAGAAAAATAGTATTCAACGCATTGTCGAATACATAGATCATCACTACTATGAAGATATAAATCGTTCTATATTAGCAGATATGGTTTATCTCAGCGCAGATCATTTAGCTAGAATTTTTAAAAAAGAAACTGGAGAAACTCTTGTTAAATATATAACGGATAAGCGAATTAATGCTGCTAAATCTCTCCTATCTCAAACAAATATCTCGATATCACAAGTATCTAGTCAAGTAGGGTATGATAACTATTCTTACTTCACCAAAATTTTTAAACAAAGAACTGGACTTTCCCCTGGAGATTACCGTAAAACTCATCAAAATAAAATTTGAGTAATCCAGACTACATCAATAAGTTCCAGTAACTTTGTTATAGAATTAATTCAACTATTATTTCAAAAATATTGTGTAAAAGATTAAGTAAATATATATATTATTAATCAAATCATCTCCAAGTAATACCAAAATTTCCTCAACCTCTAATGACATCAACATATAAATACCTGCTGAAGTTCTAAACTCAGCAGGTATTTATATCTCTTTTTGATTTTTAATGTTTACTAGCTAATATGAATTCAGAAAATAAATCATTTTTACTTTCTTTACATACCTAAAATCAACTCTAACAAACCAGATACTCAATCTAAATAACAACCAATACTAATTTATATAAGCAAAAAATAGACTCTTTCTTTAATTACGACATATTTTACAAAAAATTTGAGTGATTCGTTATTAAATTTTTGGACCAAAATTTGAGGGGGGGGGAGAAAAAATTGTTTTCAAACTAGCAAAATTTGGAATTATCCAATCCGATGAACAATATGTCTTTACTTATATCGATATAAAAGGTAATGTTAATAGCCCTCTACACTCTGACTATCTTAATAATAAAATGAAATCTGTAAAACGTCGTCATCCAGAACTTAAACATGCTACACCTCATAAATTACGACATACAGGAGAGACACCTGCAAAATAAGCAGAACTCTCACTCTAAGCTATTTCAGAACCTTTAACTCACAGTGATAAAGAAGTAACTAAGACTTATGTAAACACAAAAGATACTGTAAATCAGACTGTTGGAGAGATTGCTTATCGCAGTCTTAAAAAGTAATGGTGTGAAAAATGGTGTGAATTTTGCTAAAAATCATCAAAAAAACACCCCATGGTGTGAACCATGAAGTGTTGTAAATGCTGTATTGTAGCTGGTTCTTAACGTTTTGAGAACTGGCTAGCTTTACGAGCTTTCTTAAGACCTGGTTTCTTACGTTCAACTTTACGTGAGTCACGTGTAAGAAGTCCTGCGCGTTTCAATGAATCGCGGAAGTCTGGGTCTACTTGAAGAAGGGCACGAGCGATACCGTGACGGATAGCTCCTGATTGACCTGCGTATCCACCACCTACAACGTTAACGAAAACGTCGTATGAACCTGCAGTTGAAGTAACTGCGAATGGTTGGTTGATGACAAGACGAAGGTCAGCGTGTGGGATGTACTCTTCAACATCTTTTTTGTTAACAGTGATTTTACCAGTTCCTGGAACAAGGCGAACGCGTGCAACAGCGTTTTTACGACGTCCAGTACCTGTATATTGTGCTTGTGACATACTTTATTGTTCCTTTCCTTAGATAAGTCCTGAAATATCAAGAACTTCTGGTTGTTGTGCAGCGTGAGTGTGCTCAGCTCCAACAAATACTTTCAACTTCATACCTTGAGCGCGTCCAAGAGTATTGTGTGGAAGCATACCTTTAACTGATTTCTCGATCAAACGTACTGCATTTTTAGAACGAAGTTCACCTGCAGAGATTTGTTTCAATCCACCTGGGTGGTTTGAGTGAGTGTAGTAGATTTTATCAGTTGCTTTTTTACCAGTCAATTTAACTTTTTCAGCATTGATAACAATCACAAAGTCACCTGTATCAGTATGTGGTGTAAATGTTGGTTTGTTTTTTCCGCGAAGTACGCTAGCAACTACTGCAGAAAGACGTCCAAGTGGTACATCAGTTGCGTCAACTACGTACCATTTACGTTCAACTTGGCCTGGTTTAGCCATAAATGTTGTTTTGTTCATGATTTCTCCTATATATAGTTCGATTTTTGTTTACGGTGATGGGTGTTCCTTCCCATCGAAAAGTATTTGGAAGGTTCCGGGGCCTTTCAAATGGGGTAAACAATACCGCCTACTATAATACCAAATTTCACCCCTAAAAGTCAATAGATATGAAAAATATTTTTCTGAATTCCACTCTTTTTATCTCTAAAAACCTCGCTTTCGCGAGGCTCTTCTATTTATAAGATAAGGCACGTTTAAAGGTTTTCCAAGGTCCCAAATCATCTGTTTGCAGAACGAGACTAGCATACATACGTCCGATAAAGACTGTTGCAGTTACTGCAAAAGCAATCGTAATCGCAAGCGAAATCCAAGCTTCTAACCCATTTGCATAGCCATTAATGGCTCTAAATGGCATGAAGAAGGTCGAAATAAAGGGAATATATGAACCAATCTTCAAGATGAGATTGTCACCAGCTGCACCTAGAGCTGTCACTCCAAAAAAACCACCTATAATCAAAATCATCAAAGGCGACAAGGCTTTTCCTGAGTCCTCAGGACGAGAAACCATAGAACCTAGGAAGGCTGCTAAAACAACGTACATAAAGAGGCTAACCAAGACAAACAATAAGGTGTTGAGCGAGAAAGCCTCTCCTATATGGTTTAAAATACCAGATTGTGCCAAGATTGGTAGGTCTTTAAAGAGAAGAATGGCAGCAAGTCCACCCACGACGTAAATGCCAATATGGGTCAAAATCACAAGAAGCAGAGCCAGCATGCGAGCGTAGAAATAATAACTAGCTCGGATACTAGAGAAGACCACCTCCATGATTTTGGTTCCTTTCTCGCTAGCCACTTCCTGAGCAGTGACACTAGCATAGGTAATCAAAATCATATAAAGGAAGAAACCAAGCCCTGCGGCCGCAATGGTTTGAACAATTTTTTTGTTTTCCTTAGATTCATCAATCTTCTCAGTAAAATCAACGGTTTGACTCAGGCGTTTTTCCTGTTCTTGAGACAAATTAGCTGCCGAACGATTGAGTTGGTATTGCAGTTCATTTAGTCTATTGGTTACAGCTAGTTTGATGCCACTTTCAAGAGAGGTTTCACCATGATAGACGGCCTTGATGACGCTGTCCTCTTGGTCGACGGTTAGGTAACCCTTGATTTTCTCATCCTTGATAGCAGTTTGGGCACTGGCTTCATCCTTATAATCAAAGTTGATACCATTAGTACCCTTGAGCCCTTCTTCCACAGATGGCACTGTTGTTACTACTGCTATCTTGCTATTCTTGGCCATAGAAGACCCTTGGAGGTAGCCAATTCCTACAGATAAGGCTAAAAAGAGGAACGGCGAAATCACCATAAAGAAGAAACTCCACGACTTGATGTGTCGAAGATAGGTTTCCTTCATTACAACCCACATATTTCTCATACTTCCACCCCTGATTCTAGTTTAAAGATTTCATCAATTGTTGGCGCTTGCTGGTCAAAGGTTGCGATGTATTGCCCCTGAGTCAAGATTGGGAAGAGTTCCCTTCCAGCGCTCTCATCCTCTAAGATCAATTTCCAACTGCCTTGTTTGGTCAAACTCACCTGTTTGACATGAGGAAGATTTTCCAATTCTTCCTTACTTCGTTCACTTGAAACAAAGAGACGCGTTTTCCCGTATTGATTGCGGACATCCTGGACCGGCCCATGCAAGACCACACGGCCATCTCGAATCATGAGAATATCGTCACAAAGCTCCTCGACGTTGGTCATGACATGGTCAGAAAAGATAATGGTTGCTCCGCGCTCTTTTTCCTGAAAGATGACTTGCTTGAGCAATTCAGTATTGACTGGATCCAAGCCACTGAAAGGCTCATCCAAGATAATCAAGTCTGGCTCATGAATCAGAGTAATGATGAGCTGAATCTTCTGCTGATTTCCTTTTGACAGGCTCTTGATTTTATCTGTCAGCTTTCCTTTCACTTCCAACCTCTTCATCCATTGAGGGAGTTTTTCCTTGACTTCCTTGGCATCCATACCTTTTAGAGTCGCCAAGTAGCGAACTTGTTCAAGGACTGTCAATTTAGGCATGAGACTGCGTTCTTCAGGCAGATAGCCAATCCGAGTGTAGGTCTCTTGACGAATATCCTGACCATCTAGACTGATTTCTCCTTGGTATTCTAAAAACTTCAAAATACTGTGGAAAATCGTTGTCTTCCCAGCACCGTTTTTCCCGACTAATCCCAAAATACGACCTGGTCGTGCCTGAAAGTCAATACCAAACAAAACTTGCTTGGATCCAAAACTTTTCTCTAGACTTCTTACTTCTAGCATCTTTCACCTCCGAAATGTCTTGCACTCATTATACTCCTTTTTGATAGCCTTTACAATGATTTCTGTCCATTTTTATCATCCTCATTTTAGTAAAAAATCTTAGGGTACTTTGAGTTATGAGTACATTATACACTGGTAAACTCCAATTTATCTTCTCTGTTCCTTAACTGTCTATTTTTGATCCCGAATTGTTATTTGAAAAGCAAAAATCCACCCCGAAGGATGGATTGATAAGTTAACGCACTTCTGCATTGACTTTTTCTTCAAGCGATGCTTGGATTTTTTCCATGTAGCGTGCGACTTCTTCGTCCGTTAAGCTATCTTCTGGATTTTGGAAAGTCAAGCTATAAGCCATTGACTTCATACCAAATCCCAATTTTTCGCCTGAGAAGACGTCAAAGAGTTTGATATCTGTCAAACGTTTCACGCCGGTAGCTTGGATAGCGTCCACAACTTCTTGATGAGTCACTTCTGCCTTGAGGAGAAGGGCAACGTCACGGCTGACTGCTGGGAATTTCGTGATTTCCACAAATGGAGCAGCTGGTTGAAGGGCAGCTTCGATGGCTGAAAGGTTGAGCTCAGCTACATACGTTTCTGGAATATCGTAAGCCTTAGCAGTGACTGGATGCACTTGCCCAAGGAAACCAAGAACTTGGTCACCGAGTGAAATCACGGCTGTACGACCTGGGTGAAGGCTAGCGATTTCAGATGTTGCCGTATAGGTCACTTCTAGTCCCAAGCGAGTAAATAGGGCTTCAAGGATTCCTTTAGCATAGAAGAAATCAACTGGAACTGCTGCTGTTTGGAAATCTTTTTCAGCAACCAAGCCTGTCAAGGCAAAGGCAAAGCTATTAATCTCATTTGGAAGTTCTTCTTTTGGATTACCAGTTTGTTCAAAGACTTTTCCAATCTCATAAAGGGCCAAGTTTTTATTCTTACGAGCCACGTTATAGGCTACCGTATCAAGGATACCTGAGATCATATTTTGACGGAGGACTGAACGGTCTACAGTCATTGGCCACATGAGTTCCGTAAGGTTACTTGGTTGAGCTGTGAACTCAACAGCTTTTTCAGGAGTTGTCAGAGCGTAGGTAATGATTTCGGTCAAACCTGCTCCTTCAGCAATCGTACGAACTTGACGGCGAAGTTTTTGTGTTGCAGTCAATTCACCAGCTGTACCGTCATCTTTTGGAAGACTGGTTGGCAAGCGGTCATATCCATAGATACGAGCGATTTCTTCAAAGAGGTCTGCTTCGATGGTGATATCCCAACGACGACGTGGGACACTGACTGTAAATGATTCTGCATTTCCAGAAAGACCAAATCCAAGACGACGGAAGACATCTTCAACATCAGCGTATGAAAGATCTGTTCCAAGGACACGGTTGACGTCTGCAAGGGTAGAAGAAACTTCCACATCAGAAGTATCAAGCTCACCTGCTGAAACGATGCCATTACGCACCGTCGCACCAGCAAGTTCTGCAATCATGCTAGCCGCCGCATCAAGGGCTTCATTGACTGTTGCCACATTGATGCCTTTTTCAAAGCGAGAAGATGACTCAGAACGAAGATTCAAGCGACCGCTGGTCTTACGGATAGATTTGCCATTGAAAACAGCAGCTTCAAGGACAACACGACTAGACTTTTCAGAGATTTCTGTCGCTTGACCACCCATAACACCTGCAAGAGCTACTGGCTTGTCTGCGACAGTGATGACTAGGTCATTTGTTTCCAAGTCACGTTCTTCACCATCCAAGGTCACCAATTTTTCACCAGCACGCGCTTCACGCACACGGATGTCACTCCCTTCAAAGGTATCCAAGTCAAAAGCATGCATTGGTTGACCAAAGTAGAGCAGGATGTAGTTTGTCACGTCCACCACGTTGTTAATAGGACGGATACCTTCATTCATAAGAAGGTTTTGCAACCATTGTGGACTTGGTGCGATAGTAACATTGTCCAAGATACGAGCTGCATAGTAAGGCGCCTTGTCTGTCTCAATACCTACAGAAAGAGCATCTGCTGCAGCTTGGTCAGTTTCTGAAAGAGTAAATTCTTTAAAGTTGACTGCCTTATCATAGATGGTTGCCACTTCGTGAGCCACTCCACGCATAGAAAGGGCATCTGCACGGTTGGGTGTGATAGAAAGTTCGATGATTTCATCATCCAAGTCTAGATATGAGAAGACTTCATCCCCAGGAACGGCATTTTCTGGCAAGATTTGGATGCCATCTGCGAATTCCTTAGGTACAACTGAGTCAGAAATTCCCAATTCACCAAGTGAACAGATCATCCCAAGTGACTCTAAACCACGGATTTTTCCTTTTTTGATTTTGTAATTGTCAGCGATACGAGCTCCTGGAAGAGCCACCATAACCTTGATACCAGCACGCACATTCGGTGCACCACAGACGATTTGACGGGCTTCTTCTTCGCCAACGTTAACCTGACAAACATGGAGGTGAGTTTCTGGCACATCTTCGCAAGACAAGACCTCACCGACGACAATTTTTGAGAGACCAGCAGCAGGTGATTCGACACCTTCTACCTCGATCCCTGTAGTTGACATTTTTTCAGCCAACTCTTGTGATGGCACATCAATGTCCACCAATTCTTTTAACCATTTATAAGATACAAGCATAATTTAGTTTTCCAGAATGACAGTTGCCACTCTGGTTCTTTTCCTTTCCTATCATTTCAATAGAAGAATCCTCTTCTTACCTTAATTTCTTTTTCAGTAACCAATCTGTATCTACTTTTTGACCAACCATAAAATGATGTTGGCTAAATTTTTCAAAACCATATCGATTATAAAACGCTTGAGCTTTTGTATTATGCTCCCAAACACCTAGCCAAGCCCAGGAAAAACCATTTTTTTCGGCAAGTTCCAGAGCGAATTCAAACAGTTGCTTACCGAATCCAAATCCTTGGAATTTTTGTAGCACATAGAGGCGTTGAATTTCAAAAGCATCCTCTAATTCTCTCTCAGTCTGAGCACTTCCCCAGTTGACTTTGAGAAAACCAGCTATCTCCTCTTCATGCATAATGAAATAGGTTTCGGATTCTGGATTTTCCAACTCAGTTGACAAAACTCTCAGACTATAAGACTCTTCAAAGTATTCCTGTAACTGCTCTTCCGTATTATCATGAGCAAATGTTTCACTAAAGGTTTGTTTGGCAATTTTGGACAACACCCCAACATCTGCCTTTTCTACTTTTCTAATCATTATTTAAACTGTTCTGAGAAGCGGACATCTCCTTGGTAGAATCCACGGATATCGTTGATTCCGTAACGGAGCATAGCTACACGCTCTTGACCAAGACCAAAGGCAAATCCAGAGTAAACTGTCGCATCGATACCACTCATTTCAAGGACACGTGGGTGAACCATACCGGCCCCCATAATTTCGATCCAACCTGTTTTCTTACATACGTTACAGCCTTCTCCACCACACTTGAAGCAAGAAACATCCACCTCAACAGATGGCTCTGTGAATGGGAAGTAGGATGGACGCAGACGGATTTGACGCTCTTCACCGAACATTTTTTGGACAATCAACTGCAGGGTTCCTTGAAGATCTGCCATAGAAATGTTCTTCCCAACAACCAAGCCTTCGATTTGGTGGAACTGGTGACTGTGAGTCGCATCGTCCGTATCACGACGGAACACACGCCCTGGCGAGATCATCTTCAAAGGACCTTTAGAAAAATCATGGGCATCCATAGCACGCGCCTGAACTGGAGACGTGTGGGTACGGAGCAAGATTTCTTCAGTGATATAGAAAGTATCCTGCATATCGCGAGCTGGGTGGTCTTTGGGAAGGTTCATACGCTCAAAGTTATAGTAGTCTTGCTCCACTTCAAAACCATCCACGACTTGGTAACCCATACCGATGAAGATATCTTCGATTTCTTCACTGGTTTGTGTGAGGACGTGGCGGTGACCAGTCGCAACTGGACGACCTGGAAGGGTCACATCGATACTCTCACTTGCTAATTGAGCTGCAACTTTCTTTTCTTCCAAAAGCTTAGCAGTTTCTTCAAAAGCTGCTGTCAAGACATCACGCGCTTCATTGACATGTTTCCCGATAATCGGACGCATCTCAGCAGAGACATCTTTCATCCCTTTGAGGATTTCAGTGAGCGATCCCTTTTTACCAAGGACAGAGACACGCAAATCTTGCATCTCTTTTTTATTTTCAGCAGTAATCTGCTTCAAGCTAGCCAGCGTTTCTTCACGAAGCGCTTTTAATTGTTCTTCAATAGTTGACATAATTCCTCCATCAGTCGCTCGTAGATAAAAAGAAAACCACATGCCAAAAACTCCACTCGGAGCGTTGACACGCGGTACCATCCGTTTTCATCTGACAAGTCAGACCTTCATTTCTAAATCCATGCGCAAGTGAATTCACCCAGCTTTCATATAGAGAGCTTGCAGTCACGGCTCTCCTCCCTGTCATACTTCCCTTGAGTTACTAGTCTTGCGGATTTCTATTCAATTACTACTTAGTTTATCAGATTTTTAGTTAAAAAACAAGTTAGATTAGATTAATTTCAGTATAAAACTCGTTCCTTTTTCTGTTACTCCATCTTCCACAAATCCAAGCGACTTGAAACACCTCCTAGAAGTATGATTGTAGGTGTAGATTTCCTTGACTTTCAATTCTTTCCATCCTTTTACTCGAGCCAATTCAATCAAAGTACTTAGAATCTTTTTCCCAAGTCCTCGATGTTGGTAAGCGGGATTCCCAATCACAATGGGGAGATTATCCTGAGATAGAGTAACATCCCCAATTGGAAACCATTCTCCCTTGTCCTTGACTTCAATCCAAAAAAGCTCACCATGCTGATCCAAATAGGAATACATAGCTTCCAAGGTCGCTGGACTGTAAGGTCGCTTCACACCATCTACGAGGTAAACCAAGTTCACATCCTGATACCAAGCCAAAGCTTCCTCACAATGATTGACCTTATAATAAGGAACAAGACGCAGTGCATGATCTATTTGTAGGGTCTGTTTCATCTGCTTTCCTTTTCAATAAGAGAGTTGTTGCTTGATTAAAACCCTCACACCAGTTATACCATTTTGCTTCATACTCATCTTGAGGTAAGATATGATTTTTTAAATCCAGAACAGAGTAAATCTTTCTTTCCTCACAAGCTTGCGCATAGAGATGATATAGTTCATCACCGCCGTCTCTATCAAACTCAGCAGAAATCGTATCCCGACCTGCCAATAAAGCCTGATAAGCCCTGTGATGCCCATCTGTAATCAACAAGCAATTTCCAAATGCAAGAATAGCAATTGGATCAACATTGTTTAGTTCTACAGACTGATAAAGTGTCTGGATTCCTGCCAGTTTCTTTTCTGATAAGTATAGTTGAGTTGGATGAAGATCTTTTATGTTGACTTTCATTTCTTTCTCCTCAAGGGAATTTGATACTCACTTCTGTTTGCCTTTAAATCGCCATTGGAATCGGAGCTTGTCATAGAAGGGAAACTCGATAAACAGGACTCCCAAGCCCACACAGAGACTGGCAAGGACATCTGATGGATAGTGAACTCCCAGATAGACCCTTGATACCAGCACACTGACTAGGTAGAGACCAAGGACGATTTGCACGATTTTTCTCCAGACTGGATTTTTAATCCGTTGACTGAGAATGACAATCAGAGAACCGACCAGCAAGGTTACAGCCAGAGAATGGCCGCTTGGGAAGGAAAATCCCTTCTCCTCAACCAAGTGTAAAATAGCTGGTCGTGGGCGCTGGTAGATATTTTTAAAGGTCACGATTAAAAGACCAGCCAAAGCCAAATTCCCTAGCATGAAGAAACTTTCTATCTTCCACCGCTTACGATAAAAGATAAAGGCTACGATGACAACCCAAGTGATAATCACTGGGATATCAATCAGGCGTGTGATGGCTCGGAAAAGAATAGTCAAGTAATCTGGCAAGTCTCCTCGAACGGCAGTCTGTATCGGTTGGTCAAAACCGACCAGCGTTTCAGGGTAAAATTTGACCATGTAGCCAAGAATAACGAAAAGTAAAAGGGCAAAACTGCCCTTCATTAAAAATGTTTGTTTATCTCTCATAATGTTTTAAGGTTGGTTTCAAGAGAACATACAACAACCAGAATGAAACGGAAAAGATTACACCCTCAATCAAGTTAAAAGGTAATACCATGGTCATTAGGTAGTTGGAAAGTCCCAAAATTTTTCCAATATCAAAGTTAGCAAACTTAGCGTACAGAGGAACAGCGTAAACATAGTTGAGAACCAACATAGCCACGGTTAAACCAATAGTCCCAGCTAGAGAGCCTAGTAGGAAACGAAGGGTTGTCCGTTCCTTTTTCCAAATCAAAGCAAATACGATGACAAAAACTCCCAAAGCTACGATATTCATTGGCAAACCAATGTAAGTATTCACTCCCTGGCTGTTAAGAAGCAATTTCAAGAGTGAGCGAAGCAAGAGAATTCCTAGAGCAGCAGGCAAATCCATGACCACCAAGCCCACAAGGACTGGCAAGATACTAAATTCGATCTTGAGGAAGGACGCCGCTGGCAAAAGCGGAAAGTCAAAGTACATCAGCACAAATGAGATGGCTGATAAAATCGCAATGGTCGAAAGTCGACGTGTGTTTGTCATAACAGGTTCCTCCAATTTTCTATAAAATCAGAAGAAGTTAGAAAGGATTCCTCTATCTATTCTCACTTTTTATATCCCAAAAGTTCCCTCTCACTCTATTAAGGAAATTTAAGCAAGCGGTTACAGTTTAGCTATAAATCTATCAGAACAGACAAAGCTATTCTTTCGTCTTCTCCCATCCAGACTATACTGTCGGTTGTGGAATCTCACCACATCAGCTTACGCTCGCGGACTTATTTGGCTAAGATATTTTAGATTTATCTAGGCGTCGCAGTCGAAGATAATACTTAAAGTATATCGAGACAAGACAACGACGAGAAAGCTAAAATAGCTAGTCAAATTTACCGCCGGTCGGGAATCACACCCTGCCCTGAAGACTCTTTTATCATAACAAAAAACGCTTGCAAGCGCAAGCATTTTGTTCATTTTCATTTTTTATTTCAATTTATCCACTTCATAGGTATGAACAAGCTCAAGACCTGCAAAGTTCTGCTGGCGAAGAGCCTCGTAGACAATCATGCAGACGGTATTAGACACATTTAGACTGCGGACATGTTCATCATTCATGGGAATACGGAGAGCCTTCTCAGGATGTTCTCGCATAAAGTCCTCAGGTAAACCCTTGTCTTCACGTCCAAAGAGAAAATAATGGTCTTCTTTAGTCGATAAATCCACATCAGAATAGACTTTTTCCGCGAATTTAGAAATCAGATAGAGTTTGCCCTTCATCTGAGACATGAAATCCTCCAAACTCTCGTAAAAATAAATCTCTAGCTTATCCCAATAATCCAATCCAGCTCGCTTCATCTTGCGGTCGTCAATAGGAAAGCCCATTGGCTTGATGATGTGGAGGGGAGAATTGGTCGCAGCGCAAGTACGCGCGATATTGCCTGTATTTTGTGGAATTTGAGGCTCAAATAATACAATGTGATTTGTCATGACTTGCTTCCTTTCACCATTGCAAAAAAATAGCCACACTGCCCGGAGTCAAGCTCAGCAAACAGCGTGGTTAAGGCATCGTTAACTTACCTCACAACAGGTTTGAAGTAAATCAGCGAAACTACTTTCTTAGTATAACACTTTCAGAATCATTGTCAATAGAAACGACTTGATTTTTTCAATTTTTTCAAGCTATTTCCAAGGGTTGTAAAATCGTCCCTGATTCTGCAAGATAAGTAGTAAACTAGCTACTAAAAACAAGGCTGCCAAGAGCAAGGTAAGATAATCTCCTTTTTTCAAGGCCTGATAACTATACCAAGTGCGTTTTTTCTCTTTCCCAAAGCGCCGAAGCTCCATGGCGGTCGCGATGGTATCAATGCGTTCTAACGAGCTAAAAATCAAGGGCGTAATAATGCGCAGATTGCCTTTGATTCGTTGCATAAGAGAAGCTTTCTTGGATAATTCCATCCCACGCGCTTCCTGAGACATCTTGATAGTAAAGAATTCTTCCTGCAAATCTGGAATATAGCGCAAAGTCAGGCTGACTGAATAGGCAATCTTGTAAGGCACACCAATTTGATTTAAACTGGAAGCAAACTGACTAGGATGGGTTGTCATCAAAAAGATAATAGCCAGAGGAATAGTGCAAAGGTACTTAATGGCCAGATTTAGCAGATAAAAGAGCTCTTGGCTGGTCAGAGTGTAGGCACCGATTCCCTGCCAAATCACACTCCTCTCTCCGTAAAGTCCAACCCCATACTCGGGAGAAAAGAGATAGACCATCAAAACGTTTAAAACGGCAAATATCGTCGCAAAAACGGCTACAAAGGAAACATCTTTGAAACGGATTTCTGACAAATAGAGGAGAAAGACCGAAAAGATAGCAATCAGAACAAGCAGTCTGGTATCATAGCTAATCATGGCAGCCAATGATACGAGAATGAAAAAGAGGAGTTTCCCAGCCCCTGACAAGCGATGAATCACAGTATCTCTATGCTGGTAACCGATTAATTTAGCTTGCATCCTTCTCTCCTTTCTTTGTAAAATGCCGTTAAAGCAAGTGGATCCACGTCGAGTTTCTTGGCCAAGTTAAAGATTGAAGTTTCTTTTAGGTTGGCTTTTACTAACAACTCAGGATTACTCAAAAGACTAGCTGGATCAGTATCGGCAATCAATTCCCCATCCACCATGACAAGAGCTCGGTCTGAATAATCCAGCATCAATTGCATATCATGCGTAATCATGACAATGGTATGACCTTTTTGATGCAACTCTTCGAGAAATTCCATAATCTCAGTATAATTCTTCTGGTCTTGACCTGCTGTCGGTTCATCTAAGAGGATAATTTCAGCCCCCAAGACCAAAATCGAGGCAATAGTGACACGTTTTTTCTGACCAAATGACAGGGCAGAAATGGGCCAATTACGGAATTCATAGAGACCACAAATTCTCAAGGTTTCATATACTCTCGTTTCAATTTCCTGCTCGTCCACACCTCGCAAACGAAGTCCCAGAGCCACCTCATCAAAAATCATGTTGGTCGAAATCATTTGATTAGGATTTTGCAACACATAGCCTACTCGTTCCGCCCGTTCTGCAACAGAATCTCCTTTTATATCCTGCCCTTCCCAAAGATAGCGACCTTCAGTCTGAATAAAACTACTCAAAGCCTTGGCTAGAGTTGACTTCCCTGCTCCATTTTTCCCGACAATGGCAATCTTTTCACCCTTTTTAATATCTAAATGAATGGATTTTAAAATCGGTCTATCATCATAAGAAAACGACACGTCCTCTAGTCTAAAGAGTGACTGCAATTCTGGGGTTTCTTTTACCAGTTCCGTCCGCAACTGAACCTGACCTTTTGAGATAGACAAGTTATCTAGATCTGCTAATTGTTCTTCCTTGGCTAAATCCACACCCAATTGACGGAGAGTGGTTAGATAAAGGGGTTCTCGGATTCCATTTTGGGTCAATAAATCAGTCGCCAGTAACTGGTCAGGACTCCCATTAAAGAGAATACGACCATCATTGATCAAGACAATCCGATCTACAGGGCGATGCAGAACATCCTCCAAACGGTGCTCGATAATAAGAGTCGTCGTCCCCTCCTCCTTATGAATCTGATCAATCAATTCGATAATATCCTGACCTGACTTGGGATCCAGATTGGCGAGTGGCTCATCAAACAAAAGAATCGGACTCTCATCAATCAAGACACCAGCCAGACTGACTCGCTGCTTTTGTCCACCTGACAAATCCTGAGGACGCTGAGACAGTAAAGAAAGAAGGTCCAGCTTTTCAGCCCATTTATGAACACGGCTTTTCATCTCTTCTAAACTTGTTACATCATTTTCTAGAGCAAAAGCCAAATCTTCTGCCACGGACAACCCGATAAACTGCCCATCTGTATCCTGCAAAACCGTGCTAACCAGATGAGATTTATCATAGATACTCATATCAAAGGCTGCTTGCCCCTTAATCAAAAATTCTCCAGACGTCTGACCCTTGTAAATATTGGGAATAATCCCATTCAAACATTGACCCAAGGTCGACTTACCTGACCCAGATGGCCCAACAATTAAGACTTTCTCTCCCTTATAAATGGTCAAGTCCACTCCTTGCAAGGTTGGTTCTTGTTGCGTTTCATACTGGAAAGAGAAATCCTTCCACTCAATTATAGCTTCTTTCATCTTACTCTCTTCATTCGCTTCTTAGACTTCTATTTTATCATAAATCAAGCCCTTCTTGCAGTCTCTTCTCGTAAAATCTTAGCGTCAAAAAGAGTCCTATCATAGCTTGCTTGCCTAACTAATCAATAAACATCGAAAAAGACTGGTTGTCCAGCCTTTTCTCTTATGTTAATCCTTTTTCAAACTTCCTGAACGAGTCTGCGTACGTGAATAAGCTAGCAAGAGAAGGGTACCTGCGATAGCTACAGTTACAGCATTTGCAATTCCCGCAACAATCCCTTGGGCAAATACTTTTTCTGCCGCTTCTTGATAAATCACAACATCTCCAAGTGGTGCCAAGACACCCCAAACAAGAGCATTTGCAACAATCTGAATGAGGTTAAAGAAGACAATATCCTTCAACTCAAAAACACCCTGTGTTACTCGAATGTATTTTCTAAAGAGTCCGACGGCTAGACCAAAGAGACCACTAGCAATAATCCAAGTCCACCAAAGACCGTAACCAGCAAGAGAGTCCTTCACCGCATGCCCGATTAAACCAACAAGTAGACCAACTAGAGGGCCAAAAATGATAGATAAGAGGCTCTGTACCGCATACTGAAGCTGGATGCTTGTATTTGGAACAGGTGTCGGAATGCTGATCATCCCGATGACAACAAAGAGCGCAGCTCCAACACCGATAGCAACAACTTGTTTAATTGATTGATTTTTCATCTATATTCTCCTATTTTATAATTCTATTTTCTTTATTTCAATGGTCCAAGATGAACCGACACCCACATTATAGGCCTTGGCAAAGGAACCTTGGTTTATAGCCAGACCTAAACGATAGAGAGAGTTGATGTAAAGGATGGGTTGCCCAATTCTCACATCTGCAAATGATTTGCCATAAACAACCTGATTTTGATAAACCAACATATCTGCATGATAGATGGTCACTTCAAAACGGTCACCGAATTCTGGTTCCAGCTTATAAAATTCTTCTCGTGTGATAGAGGTCCAGAGCGAACCAAAACGCACATCCAGAATATCAATTGCTCCCTTCACCAGATGATCTTCTATGATGGTCTCTACGACTGGAAGCTCTACAATCTGATCCACACTGAGCTCTGGCCCCACTTCCTCAAAAGTAATGTGACCACTGGCTAGTTTAGCACCAGTATAGGCATAAACATCACGACCATGGAAAGTATAAGAATGCTCTGTATTTTGCCGTCTATTGGCCACTTCAGAAATCTCACGAATAGCTACAATGCCAACGTGTTTCTTGATAAAAGAAAGAGTCCCATTGTCTGGTGTGACAATGTATTGATTTTTTGCAGTCTTGGCAACTACACTCTTACGTTTCGAACCGACACCTGGATCGACAACCGATACAAAAGTCGTTCCCTCAGGCCAGTAATCCACCGTCTGAAAAAGGCGGTAGCTCCCCTCAAAAATATTATAAGGCGTGATATCGTGCGTCAAGTGATGGATTTTCAAGGTTGGAGATTCTTCTAAAGCCACTCCAATCATAGCCGATACCGCACCATCAACCAGACCAAAGTCTGATTGTAATACCAGTAAATTATTATTCATTTTATCTCCTTGTATATCCTTTATCATACCATATTTCATAGAAAGGTGCTAATAGCTATTTTAATTGCTTAGGGTATAGTTTTACCTTATAGCAAATTTCCTACTAAAAGCTCTGGTTATTAGCTAGTAGGTGCATTTTTTCTTGAAAAAAGGTATGATAGTTACATCATGAAAAAGTAGGTTTTAATATGAAAATTATCCTTGTCGGAGGGGGAAAAGTTGGTTTTGCCCTCTGTCGCTCCTTGGTTGCAGAAAAGCATGATGTTTTGCTGATTGAGCAAGATGAAGCTGTCCTCAATCATATTGTCAATCGCTTTGATATCATGGGTATCCTTGGCAACGGAGCTGATTTCACCATTCTTGAACAAGCAAGTGTCCAGGATTGTGATATCTTTATCGCCCTGACTGAATACGATGAAGTGAACATGATTGCAGCCGTTCTAGCCAAAAAAATGGGAGCTAAAGAGACCATCGTTCGGGTGCGGAACCCTGAATATTCTAACTCTTATTTCAAGGAAAAGAATATTCTCGGTTTTTCTCTTATCGTTAACCCTGAGCTCTTGGCTGCCCGCGCTATCGCGAATATCATTGACTTCCCCAACGCCCTCTCTGTCGAACGTTTCTTTGGTGGACGCGTTAGCCTCATGGAATTCACTGTTAAATCTTCCAGCGGTCTTTGCCAAATGCCCATTTCTGATTTTCGTAAAAAATTTGGCAATGTTATTGTCTGCGCTATAGAGAGGGATCATCAAATTATCATTCCAAGCGGTGACATGACCATACAGGATAAAGATAGAATCTTTGTCACTGGTAACCGTGTTGATATGATGCTCTTCCATAATTATTTTAAATCTCGTGCCGTGAAGAGCCTTCTTATTGTTGGAGCTGGTAGAATCGCCTATTATCTACTAGGTATCCTAAAAGACAGTCGTATTGATACCAAGGTTATTGAAATCAATCCTGAAATCGCTAGCTTCTTTAGCGAGAAATTCCCAAACCTCTACATCGTTCAAGGAGATGGTACCGCAAAAGATATCCTGCTGGAAGAAAGTGCTCAAAACTATGATGCCGTTGCGACTCTAACAGGGGTTGATGAGGAAAATCTGATTACCTCTATGTTCCTTGACAGGGTAGGTGTACAAAAAAATATCACCAAGGTCAATCGTACCAGTCTCCTCGAAATTATCAATGCGCCTGATTTTTCAAGTATCATCACACCTAAAAGCATCGCTGTAGATACGATTATGCACTTTATTCGTGGTCGGGTTAATGCCCAGTATTCAGACCTTCAGGCCATGCACCATCTAGCCAATGGCCAAATCGAAACCCTGCAATTTCATATCAAGGAAGCTAATAAAATGACTTCCAAACCTCTTTCTCAACTAAAACTAAAAAAAGGGGTTCTTATAGCAGCCATCATTCGAAAGGGCAAGACTATTTTCCCTACTGGGGAGGATATGTTGGAAGTTGGAGACAAGCTCCTAGTAACAACCTTGTTGCCAAACATCACCAAGATTTATGACTTGATCGCGAGGTAAGAAATGAATAAAAGTATGATTCGTTACCTCCTTTCAAAATTACTTTTGATTGAAGCTGTTCTTCTTTTGGTTCCTGTAGCTGTTGCTGTCTATTACCGTGAATCGAGCCAAGTCTTTACGGCCCTCTTTTCAACAATAGGGATTCTCGTATTACTAGGCGGTTCAGGAATTTTACAAAAGCCCAAAAATCAACGGATTTATGCCAAGGAGGGAGTCTTGATTGTTGCCCTCTGTTGGATCCTTTGGTCCTTCTTTGGCGGTCTCCCCTTTGTTTTTGCTAAGCAAATTCCCAGCGTTATCGATGCCTTTTTTGAAATCAGTTCTGGCTTTACAACTACTGGAGCAACTATTCTGAACGACGTTTCGGTTCTCAGTCGTTCCCTCCTCTTCTGGCGAAGTTTTACCCACTTGATTGGAGGGATGGGAGTGCTTGTTTTTGCACTTGCTATTATGGACAATGCCAAGAATAGCCACCTAGAAGTGATGAAAGCTGAGGTTCCTGGCCCTGTTTTTGGCAAGGTTGTATCCAAACTCAAAAATACTGCCCAGATTCTCTATCTCCTTTATCTAGCTCTCTTCTCCCTCTTTGTCATCATCTATTATCTGGCTGGCATGCCCCTATTTGATAGTTTTGTCATTGCCATGGGAACAGCAGGTACAGGAGGTTTTACAGTCTATAACGATGGAATCGCCCACTATGGTAGCTCACTGATTACCTATCTAGTTAGTATCGGAGTTTTGGTTTTTGGGGTAAATTTCAATCTCTACTACTACCTCATGCTCCGTCGCGTCAAAGCCTTCTTTGGAGATGAAGAACTTCGAGCTTACTTGGTCATTGTACTGCTTTCTACAGGCTTGATTAGCCTCAATACCCTCTATCTCTATCCAGGATTTTCAAAGAGTTTTGAAATGGCCTTCTTCCAGGTTTCCAATATCATTACAACGACTGGTTTTGGTTACGGAGACATTACCAACTGGCCCCTCTTCTCCCAGTTTATCCTTCTCTTCCTTATGGGAATCGGTGGTTCTGCTGGTTCAACCGCAGGTGGACTCAAGGTTATTCGAGGCCTTATCCTTTCAAAAATTGCTAAAAATCAGATTTTGTCAATTCTATCACCCCACCGTGTTTTGACCCTCCATGTTAATAAAACGGTAATTGACAAAGATACCCAGCATAAGATTCTCAAGTACTTTGTCATCTATTCTATGATTTTGCTATCCCTTATCTTTATTGTCAGCCTAGATAGCAATGATTTTCTGGTTGTGACCAGCGCTGTCTTTAGCTGTTTCAATAATATCGGACCTATTCTAGGAACCACTTCTAGCTTCTCAATCTTTAGTCCTATCTCAAAAATTCTTCTCTCCTTTGCAATGATTGCAGGTCGATTAGAGATTTACCCAATCCTACTTCTCTTTATGAAGAGAACTTGGTCTAAGAGATAAAATACAACCACACCTTGTGTCTTACAAAGTGTGGTATTTTTATTTTCATACTCTTCGAAAATAAAATTCAAACCACGTCAGCTTCGCCTTGCCGTATATGTGTGACTGACTTTGTCAGTCTTATCTACAACCTCAAAGCGGTGCTTTGAGCAACCTGCGGCTAGCTTCCTAGTTTGCTCTTTGATTTTCATTGAATATCAAATACCTCCCGCAACTCAACAAGTATCTTTGAATCCCGGTCAGACATTTCAATACCTGACTTAAGGAATTTAATAGTCCAAAAAATAACCCTCAGTCGTTTGACCGAGGGTTCCTTTTCCTTATTCAAGTTAATTGATTAGCTCAATGCATCATCCATTGAAAGAACTTCGTGGAAGACACGTTGTGTCAATTCAGTTTTTTGTTCTGGAGTGAGGTATTTAGTGTTTACACAGTATCCAGAGATACGTACGATAACGTCTTCACCTGACATGATCTTTTCGTAAACATCGTTCAAGTCCATAACGTTCAAGTTAACGTGTTGTCCACCGTTTTCGAAGTAACCATCAAGGATTGTTACCAAGTTATCAACTTGTTCGTCACGAGTCTTACCAAGCGCGCGAGGTGAAACTTGTGTAGTCAATGAGATACCATCAGCTGCGTAACTAAAGTCAAGGCTAGAAAGTGAGTTCAAGTTTTGCAACCATCCACCTTTAGCTTTATTAGATGGGTTAGCACCTGGTGAGAAGAATTCAAGTTTAGACAAGTTCACAGAACCATCTTCGTTGAGGTATACACCTTTGTGGACTGGTGAGTTACCAGTTTGTTTAGAGTAAGCAACGTTAGATGTGATTGTCAAAAGTGATACTGTAGCTTCTGCATCTTTGTAAAGTTTGTGGCTACGTAGACGAGTTGTGTAAGCTTCAATCAACCATTCTGCCAATTCGTTTGAACGAGGATCATCTTCACCCCAACGTGGGTATTCACCGATTGTTTCGTAATCGTAGATGTAGCCATTTTCGTCACGGATTGGTTTAACTGTAGCGTATTTGATAGCTGACAATGTATCAACAGTGTTAGCAAATCCACAGATACCGAATCCCATGTTCGCACGTTGTTTAGTTGGCAAGAAGGCCATTTGAACAGCTTCGTAGTTGTACTTATCAGTCATGTAGTGGATGATGTTCAAAGCATCTACGTAAGTATCAGTCAACCAGTCAAGAGATTTTTCAAAGTTTTCTTTAACTGATTCGAATTCAAGAACTTCGTCACGGATTGGTTCGATGTCAAATACTTTGTAGTCTTTGTGAACATCGTCGTAACCACCGTTCAAACCAGTAAGAAGAGCTTTCAATACATTTACACGTGCACCGAAGTACTGGATGTTGTGGCGTTGTTCTTCATTTTCTGGGTCAAGTGGAGACACACAGCATGAGATACAGCTCATTTCACCGTATCCGTCTTTGGCCATTGTTGTAACACCTTCGTATTGGATAGAAGAGTGTTTGTGGCTCATATGCATACAGTAGCGACGGAAGTTGTATGGCAATTTGTCAGTCCAAAGAACTGTCAAGTTTGGTTCTGGAGAGTTACCGATATTGTCAAGAGTGTTCAAGAAACGGTAGTCCATCTTAGTAACACGGTGACGACCGTCGTTACCCATACCAGCCATAGAAGTTGTGATGAAAGTTGGGTCACCTGAGTACAATTGGTCATAAGCTTTTGTACGAGCAAATTTAACTGTACGAAGTTTCATAACGAAATCATCAACGAATTCTTGGATTTCTGATTCAGTAAATGTACCACGAGCAAGGTCACGTTCTGCAAAGATGTCCAATACGATTGGCACACGTCCTAGAGATGTAGCAGCACCGTTGATAACACGGCAGACAGACATGAAGGCGATGTTAACCCATTGGATTGCTTCTTTAACGTTCATCGCTGGTTTGCGAACGTCAACTCCGTAAAGGTCACCCAAGCGAACAACTTGTTGCAATGCTTGGTATTGAAGGTTGATTTCTTCACGAAGACGGATTGTTTCTTCATCGATTTCTTCGATTGCATTCCAGTCGTTTACTTTTTCTTGCATCAAGTAGTCTGCACCGTAAAGAGCAAGACGTGCGTAAACACCGATAATACGTCCGCGTGAGTATGCATCTGGAAGACCAGTTACAGTGTGAGCGTGACGAGCGCGACGAATGTTTGAAGTGTAAGCGCGGAAGATACCGTCGTTAACTGTTGTTACGTATTTAGTGAAGATTTCGTGAACAGCTGGGTCTGGTTCGTATCCATTTTCTTTCAAAGTGGTTTCAGCCATACGGATACCACCTTTTGGCATGAAGTTCAATTTGAAGAGTTCGTCATTTTGGATACCAAAGATAACTTCGTTTTCTTTATCGATAAATCCTGCAGGGATATCAGCGATAGAAGTTGGACGAGTGTCCATTGGGAAACGAGTTTCTTCGTAGTGAGCCTTAGTTTCTTCTACAATTTTTTTGATGTGAAGTGAACGTTCTGTTGGTCCTGCAAGGAAGCTTTCGTCTCCGTCATAAGGTGTGTAGTTAGCTTGTACAAAGCGTGACACACTTGCTTTTTCTTTCCAATCTACGCCTTTGAAGCCTTCCCAAGCTTTGTCAAAAATATCTTGTGCTTCAACAACTGTCTTAACAACCATGTTAATGTCCTCTTTTTTCTTTCTAGTAACATCCATCTGTTACATTCATGAGACAAGTATACCATACAGTAACCGATTTCAACAAGTGATAAATCCCTATTTTTACACTTTCTTTTCTAAAACAGTCTATATTTTATCCCAAACTGTATTATATTTTTGAAAAAATTAAAGCCTTTTTTCTTTTTTTCAGAAAAAAGGGTATAATAAAAGAAAATAAGCAGTAAAAAGGGGACCAGACATGTTGATTTTTCCTTTATTAAATGATTTGTCAAGAAAAATCATCCATATTGACATGGATGCCTTTTTTGCTGCGGTCGAAATCAGAGATAATCCTAAACTCAGAGGAAAACCTGTCATTATCGGTAGCGACCCTCGACAAACAGGTGGGCGTGGTGTCGTTTCCACTTGTAGCTATGAGGCGCGAGCTTTTGGTGTCCATTCAGCCATGAGTTCCAAAGAAGCCTATGAGCGTTGTCCCCAGGCCGTCTTTATCTCAGGGAATTATGAGAAATACAAGACTGTGGGCCTCCAGATTCGAGCTATCTTTAAGCGTTATACAGATTTGATTGAACCCATGAGCATTGACGAAGCCTATTTAGATGTGACAGAAAATAAACTCGGTATCAAGTCAGCGGTCAAAATTGCTCGTCTCATTCAAGAGGATATCTGGCAGGAACTACACCTGACTGCTTCCGCAGGCGTCTCCTACAACAAATTCTTAGCTAAAATGGCCAGCGATTATCAAAAGCCACATGGTCTGACAGTGATTTTACCTGACCAGGCTGAGGATTTCCTCAAACAAATGGATATTTCCAAGTTTCATGGAGTAGGAAAAAAGACGGTGGAAAGACTTCATCAAATGGGTGTTTTTACCGGCGCTGATTTGCTTGAAGTCCCTGAAGTGACCCTGATAGACCGTTTTGGCAGACTGGGCTATGACCTTTATCGAAAGGCTCGTGGTATTCACAATTCCCCGGTCAAATCCAATCGTATCCGTAAATCAATCGGGAAAGAGAAAACCTATGGAAAAATTCTCCGTGCCGAGGAAGACATCAAAAAAGAGCTGACTCTCCTATCAGAAAGAGTCGCTCTCAATCTCAGTCAACAAGAAAAAGCTGGAAAAATTGTCATTCTGAAAATCCGCTACGAAGACTTTTCAACTCTGACTAAACGAAAAAGTCTGGATCAAAAAACGCAGGATGCTAGTCAGATCAGCCAAATAGCCCTGCAACTCTATGAAGAGTTGGACGAGAAAGAAAAAGGCGTCCGCCTGTTGGGAATTACCGTGACTGGATTTTAATACTCAATGAAAAATCAAAGAGCAAACTAGGAAGCTAGCCGCAGGCTGTACTTGAGTACGGCAAGGCGAAGCTGACGCGGTTTGAATTTGATTTTCGAAGAGTATAAAACCTTGAAGAGCTGCCCCTTCAAGGTTTTTCTCATACAAATAAACGGACAAAGCTATAAAGCAACAAGATACTACCAAGCACGATACGGTATTTACCAAAAAGGGTAAAGTCGTGTTTTTTCACATAACTGGTCAAGAAGCGAATAGCGACCATGCTGACTGCAAAAGCGACTCCCATGGCAACCAAGAGCAAGAACAATTGCCCGAAGTCCAAAAGTTGTCCTGCTTTTACAAATTTGAAAATCTTTAAGGCGCTAGCTCCAAACATAACTGGAATTCCAAGATAGAAGGTAAATTCCGTTACAACAGAACGACTGGTTCCATTTAACAAACCACCGACAATAGTCGCTCCTGAACGGCTAGTTCCTGGTAAAAGGGCAAGAACTTGGAAGAGTCCGATATAGAATGCTGTCGTATAAGGAAGTTTGTCCAACTCTGTTACACTTGGCTCTATAGCACGCGCTTCATTGCGCTTTTCCAAATAGATAAAGGCAATCCCATAGATAATCAACATGAGAGCAACAGAAACCATGTTATGGAAGTGGGTATCAAACCAATCATCAAATTTAAAGACGGCAAGTAAAGGCAAAGTGGCAACCAAGACCTTCAACCACAGTCTCCAAGTCTTACGAACTTCCTGCTTATCCTTAGTCGATTTGAAAGGATTGAGCTTGTTAAAGTAAATGACCATAACCGCTAAAATAGCACCAAGCTGAATCACGACATTAAACATGGACATAAAGGCTTCATTTTGATTTTGGTATTGGATAAACTCCTCTGCTAAAATCAAGTGACCTGTACTCGAAATCGGCAACCATTCCGTAATTCCTTCAACAATCCCGAAGAAGATAGATTTTAAAATTTCAATAAGATACATAGATTACTCCTTTTTCTATCTTCCATTATAGCATACTTTTTCAGTATATGGCAGTTCTCTTTAAAAGGCACCGATACTGCCACCGCCTCCTCCTCCAGAGAAGCCACCGCCAGAACTTCCACTTCCAGAAGATACGGAATAGGTACTTGCTGTGTTTGCGACGCTGGCATAATGGCTCATTTGCGCACTTGAATGATAAAACATACTATGCCAACCATAAGCTACATAGAGGTTGATATCTGGATTTTCCACTTGGATATGATGAACCTTCATCAAATGGCTGACCTTGTCCGCATAGCCAAATAAAGTCGCATAGACCAAGAGGCGATTCCAGACCACAATACTTTCCAATTCAGCCTGATCCAATCGTGCAATCTCACGCAACATATTTTCAAAACTGGTCCAGAGATAGTAGACTTCTGCCCCTGCTTCATTTAGGACACCATCACGATTATCTAGACGAAGCTTCCAATAATAGAAAACAGCCAAAACCAAACCTAGAAAACCAAGTATTGGCAAGGGGAGGTAAAGATAGCCATAAACATCCAAACTGTACAAGAACAAACCAAATCCGATAAATAAAGGCAAGATAGTAGAGAGTCCCATACCCACTTGCAAGGCCTTTTCCCCACCAGTTAAAGGACGATAATAATCTGGGAGCCCCCAGAAGGAAACTCGTTTTCTCACTCCTTCTTGCATCTGGTTCAATACTTCTTCAAAAGAAGATTTGAGTTGAAGCCCCTTTGCTTGAATCCGTTTTTCATCAGAGGCTTTTGCTCTACGATAAAGACTATCAGATACCTTGTAATCCGCAAACAAATTGGAAAGAGTTGCTTCTTTTTTGCCTGAAAAGGCCAGATTTAGACAGTCTATCTCAAAACTTGACAAGCCATCTTCTTTCACCAGTCTCAAGCCAACTGCATCTCCTTCTGAAATAATAGAAACATTCCCACGGTCTATCACATCTAGCAAGGTAGCTTGAATAAGTTGGTCAAAGGTAAATTTGCCAGCCCCCTTGACTAAGGGACTCACTTCCTCCAAGGAGGTCGAGTAAATAGCCTCCGATAAAACCATTGGTTCTAATTCCATTGGTGGCTCATAGAGACGATGATTTTTGGCATATTTGACTGAAGGAGTGGTCTTTCTTCTATAAATAAAATAGAAGCAGACACTCAATAACAAGGAAATGGAAAGTATCAAAGGAAACACCCAAGTGACGAGCTGCATACTCTGATCTTTTTCTCTAACAATCGAGTCTTCTATCTTATTAAACTCTTCTAAACGATTTCCTTTCAAGCCCTGATCCGTAGCGCTAGCAAAATCAGTTCGAGGCCAATAGGCATGCAATTCAACTCCACGCTTAGACGGAAGATTATCTAAACGAATAGTATAATCAAGGTTACTCTTTTCAATCGTTCCTTCTTTAAAGAGTTTCCCTGTATGGAAGTAGAGTTTTTCAGCCTCCTTTTCTCCCCTTACATGAAATTCAAACTTTCCAATAGCCCCTGAACTGTCTGTTAAAGGTTGCCAATTTAATTCAGCGATATCTTCATAAAGAAAAAGCAAGTTCTTTAAATTCCAGACAAGGTCAACTTCAACTGTGTCACCCTCCTGACCTGGATTATAAACTTTAACAGTATAACCATCTGCGCCTTCTATCACTTCGCTAGTAACGTCTGCTAGTTCATCACCATTTTTCGATGCCTGAACCTTTGGATGAGGGTCAATGTCAAATCCACTAGGCATCTTGCCAGCACGTCCCAGTCCCACGATTTGCCCCTTAAAGTCCTCCTCAAACTGATAAACTATCTTCTGTCTAAATTCTGCCGTATTGTCTGCATGAATATACAAATCTCCTTGATAAGAGTTTATCTTAAAATCAATGGCAAAAACCGAGAGTGGAAACATACAAAACAAACAAAATAACAGCAAGAAAAAAGTTTTTTTCATCAACTAAGCCCCCTTTTTATCTTTGCTATCATTATATCATTTTTTCTCAAGTAAGGGCTTACCTATATTGAAAAATAGAGTTTTTTTCGATAAAATAGGAGACAGTTATTTTTTAATAGATTAGAAATAGGAGAAATCATGAGAAAAATATACTTATCTATTTTCACAAGTCTCTTGCTGATGCTGGGACTTGTCAATGTTGCCCAAGCCGATGAATATTTACGCATCGGGATGGAAGCAGCATATGCTCCCTTTAACTGGACTCAGGACGATGATAGCAATGGGGCTGTCAAAATCGATGGAACCAACCAGTATGCTAACGGATACGATGTTCAAATCGCCAAGAAAATCGCTAAGGACTTAGGTAAAGAACCTTTGGTTGTTAAAACAAAGTGGGAAGGTCTAGTTCCTGCCCTTACTTCTGGTAAGATTGACATGATTATCGCAGGTATGAGTCCTACTGCCGAGCGTAAACAAGAAATTGCCTTTTCAAGCAGTTACTACACTAGCGAACCAGTTTTGCTTGTCAAAAAAGATTCTGCCTACGCAAGTGCTAAATCTTTGGATGACTTTAATGGTGCGAAAATCACTTCTCAACAAGGTGTTTACCTTTACGACTTGATTGCACAAATCCCAGGTGCTAAAAAAGAAACAGCCATGGGAGACTTCGCTCAAATGCGCCAAGCTCTTGAAGCTGGTGTCATCGATGCCTATGTTTCTGAACGCCCAGAAGCTCTGACCGCTGAAGCTGCTAACTCTAAGTTCAAGATGGTTCAAGTAGAACCAGGTTTCAAAACTGGAGAAGAAGATACAGCTATCGCCATCGGACTTCGTAAAGATGACACTCGTATTAGCCAAATCAATGCCAGCATTGAAACCATTTCAAAAGATGAGCAAGTTGCCCTAATGGATCGTATGATCAAGGAACAACCTGCCGAAGCTACAACAACTGAAGAGACTAGCAGTAGTTTCTTTAGCCAAGTCACTAAAATTCTTTCTGAAAACTGGCAACAACTCTTGCGTGGTGCTGGTGTCACTCTTTTGATTTCTATCGTCGGAACCATCACAGGTCTCATTATTGGGCTTGCCATTGGTGTTTTCCGTACTGCTCCTCTATCTGAGAATAAAGCCATTTATGGTCTACAAAAACTAGTCGGCTGGATCCTCAACGTCTACATTGAAATTTTCCGTGGTACTCCAATGATCGTTCAATCGATGGTTATCTACTATGGAACTGCCCAAGCTTTCGGTATCAACCTTGACCGTACACTGGCTGCTATCTTCATCGTTTCAATCAACACCGGAGCCTACATGACTGAAATCGTCCGTGGTGGTATCCTAGCAGTTGACAAGGGACAATTTGAAGCCGCTACTGCTCTTGGTATGACCCATAGCCAAACCATGCGTAAGATTGTCCTACCTCAGGTTGTCCGTAACATCCTACCAGCAACTGGTAATGAATTTGTCATCAATATCAAAGATACATCTGTATTGAACGTTATCTCTGTTGTCGAACTTTATTTCTCAGGAAATACCGTGGCAACACAAACCTATCAATACTTCCAGACATTTACAATCATCGCCGTGATTTACTTTGTCCTCACCTTCACCGTAACACGTATCCTACGCTTCATCGAACGCCGCATGGACATGGATACCTATACTACAGGTGCTAACCAAATGCAAACGGAGGATTTGAAATAATGACACAAGCAATCCTTGAAATTAAACACCTCAAAAAATCCTATGGACAAAACGAAGTACTAAAAGACATTTCTCTCACTGTCCATAAGGGAGAGGTCATCTCTATCATCGGAAGCTCTGGAAGCGGGAAATCGACCTTCCTACGCTCCATTAACCTTCTTGAAACACCAACTGATGGACAAATTCTTTATCATGGACAAAACGTCCTCGAAAAAGGCTATGATCTCACGCAATACCGTGAAAAGTTGGGGATGGTGTTCCAATCCTTTAACCTCTTTGAAAATCTCAACGTTCTTGAAAACACAATTGTCGCTCAGACAACTGTCCTTAAACGCGAACGTACAGAAGCTGAAAAGATTGCCAAAGAAAACCTGGAAAAGGTCGGCATGGGAGAACGCTACTGGCAAGCGAAACCAAAACAACTCTCAGGTGGTCAAAAACAACGTGTGGCCATCGCTCGTGCCCTCTCCATGAATCCGGATGCTATTCTCTTTGATGAACCAACATCAGCTCTCGATCCAGAAATGGTTGGAGAAGTCCTCAAAATCATGCAGGACCTGGCTCAAGAAGGCTTGACTATGATTGTCGTAACTCACGAAATGGAATTCGCCCGTGATGTCTCTCACCGTGTTATCTTTATGGATAAAGGTGTGATTGCTGAAGAAGGCAAACCAGAAGACCTCTTCACTAATCCTAAAGAAGACCGTACAAAAGAATTCCTTCAACGCTATCTCAAATAAAAAGAAAAGGCTGCATAAATCGTGCAGTCTTTTTGCTGTCCTCATACTCTTCGAAAATCTCTTCAACCCACTACAGTTGACAAAGAGCCGATTTTCATTGAGTATCAAAATGAAAAGGCAGACCCTATTCAAGAATCCACCATTATCCAAAGATTAATCTTCAAATTTTTCATGATTTTTATCATAGAAATCAATTAAACCTAGAGCCGTTTCAAACGAAATATTTTTTACTTTTGCACGCCCCTGCGCTAGAGCAATGATAGACATTTCACGCGCATTCGTTTCTTTAGAGATACGGTAGCCTGTGATCTTCTTATCACGAACCCAGCCAACAACTGATTCTACTTTTTCAAAGTTTGACTTAGCCATGTCCTTCTCCTATTTTCTTCTTTACGATATTTAATTGTATACGTTTTTATGTGTTTTGTCAATAAAAAAACATATATTCAATAAAATTAATGATTTATTTTTCTGTTACTATCTTATTAAAGCCTATAATATATAGGTTTTTAATTACTATAAACCATTAGTAAATACCTTTAAAATAATTGTATTATTAACTCTTTTGTTTGTAAAAATATTCATAATTTACAAATGCCAGTTCGGGATAGGTTAGACAGGTTTTATCTTCAACTTTATTCTATTTATCCAACTTTAAAACAATATTTCTAATAGTGAAAGACTTTCTCTCCACACTATTACTAACTATTATTTCTCTTCTCCTTCTTTGATATTCTTCCTGCCTTTATAAGCACTTTTCACTTGATCAACTGGTACTATTTATTTACTTTATCAATATTCCTTTTTATTTCTTCAAACCTATAAAAAGATGAGTAGTTAGGAGACAATAGTATCCTATCTTCTAACATTTTCCACTGTTTTTATCTTCTTAGTATCTTATCACTCTTCTCAGTTAACTCAGTATAAGGCTTCTCATTAGTATTGATTATTTTTTCTAATTCCTATTATATTTAACCAAATTTCAGATTAGACATATATAAAATAGTGGATTCTAAAAATACGCCTTATATATAACAAGTAATTTTACTCCCTTACTATAAACTGAATCAAAAAATAATAGGTACTATAATGACTTGTGATAGAAATAGCGTAATCGATTTCCTAAGTCCATAGGAATCGCCCCCTTTCTTCACCCTCATTATAGCACCTATACATCAGTTGTGCAAATAATATGATATTTTTTTATTAGTCCTCAGACAAGCATATTATAGAGCGTTTCATTACCATTTAAGTTAATATAAGATGGATCAAAACCTTCCATTCGACGAATCAAGCCTGCATAATCATGCTTATCTGCCAAGGCAATCCCAATCAATACTGGGCCTGTCCCCTTGCTAGCTCGTTTGATATACTCAAAACGTGTGATATCATCATTTGGCCCCAAGATATCATTTACAAACTCACGCAAAGCCCCCGGCCGCTGTGGAAAATTAACCACAAAGTAATGCTTGATCCCATCATAAATCAAGGCACGCTCTTCCATTTCCGGCATACGGTTGATATCATTATTTCCTCCAGAAATGATACAACAAATGGTTTTCCCCTTGATATATTCAGCTAAAACCTCTAAAGAGGCGATACTAGCCGCTCCAGCAGGTTCTGCGACAATCCCTTGCTTAGAGTAAAGGTCAATCAAGGTTTCAGAAATCAATCCCTCATCGACACCTACTAAGGTTTGAACATATTGACGAGTTGCTTCATAGGTCAATTGACCTACCTTTTGTACAGCAATCCCATCCGCAAATTTGTCAATTTCTTTGAGTTTAACAGGTCCACCAGCTTCAAAGGCAGCTTTCATGGAACGTGCCCCATTAGCCTCTACTCCGATGACTTCAATTTCTGGACTTGTTTCCTTGATATAGGTAGAAACCCCAGCAATGAGACCGCCACCTCCAACAGGAACTAAGACAGCATCAAAATCAATCGATTCTTTTCGAGCTTCTTCTAAAATCTCATAAGCAACGGTCCCTTGACCAGCCTGAACATGGGCATCATCAAAAGGATCAATAAAGGTACGATTTTCAGAGACTGTAAATTCTTGAGCTGCTTTGGCTGAGGCATCAAAAGTATCTCCAACTAATTTAATAGTCACGAAGTCCCCACCAAAAAAGCGAACCTGACCAATCTTTTGTTGCGGAGTAGTAATTGGCATGAAAATAGTTGCAGGAATCTTCATTTCATTGCAAGTATAGGCAACTCCCTGCGCATGATTCCCCGCAGAAGCGCAGACTACCCCACGCTCACGTTCTTCCTTGCTGAGCTGGGAAATGGCATAATAGGCACCACGAATTTTAAAAGAGCGAACACGTTGGGCATTTTCTTTTTTCAAATAAATCTTAGCACCATACTTCTCCGATAAATAATGGTCGTAATCCAGTGGGGTATTCACAACCACACCATTCAAGACCTTGTGAGCCTTGATTATATCTTTTGAACTTAACATCATTTTCTCCTAGACTATCTCATACTATCACAATCCATCCTCTTAAAAAAGAGATGAATTGATTATAAAAGCGAGTTAGTCCCCCAACTCGCCTTCACCTTAATTTCTATCAATTAGTTATAGATTTTGAATGCATCATCGTCGTTTTTACCAACGAATGGCATTGCTTTACGCAATTCTGCACCAACTTTTTCAATTTCAAGGTTAGCTGCTTGTTCACGGTAAGCAGTCAATTTTGGACGTCCAGCTTTATAGTCATTTACAAAGTCATTTGCAAATTTACCATTTTGGATATCTGCCAAGACAGCCTTCATATTTTCTTTTACTTGTTCAGTGATTACACGTGGACCTGATACATAGTCACCGTATTCAGCAGTGTTTGAAATAGATTGACGCATTTTCTTGAATCCACCTTCGTAGATCAAGTCAACGATCAATTTCATTTCGTGAAGAACTTCAAAGTAAGCCAATTCTGGGGCGTAGCCTGCTTCTGTCAAGACTTCGAAACCAGCTTCGATAAGGGCAGTCAAACCACCGCAAAGTACAGCTTGTTCACCAAACAAATCTTCTTCAGTTTCTTCTTTGTAAGTTGTTTCAAGAAGACCTACACGTGCAGCTCCAACACCTTTACACCAGTCCATAGCAATGTTTTTAGCATTTCCTGTTGCATCTTGGTATACTGCGTAAAGAGCTGGAACTCCAAATCCTTCTTCATAAGTACGACGTACCAAGTGTCCTGGTCCTTTAGGAGCACACATGAAGACATCTACATCTGCAGGTACTTTGATAAATTCAAAGTGAATGTTGAAACCATGAGCAAATCCAACTGCGTTTCCAGCTTCCAAGTTTGGAGCGATTTCTGCTTCGTACAATTCTTGTTGGATTTCGTCTGGTGCCAAAATCATGATAACATCAGCCAATTTAGTAGCTTCTGCTACTGTGTAAGTGTCAAATCCATCTTCTTTTGCTTTGTCAAAAGATTTACCTGGACGTACACCGATGATGACATCACGACCTGAGTCACGCAAGTTTTGAGCATGCGCATGTCCTTGTGAACCATAACCGATAACGGCGATTTTTTTACCGTCAAGTGCTGCTACTTTAACATCTTTTTCATATTCCATTTGAACTGCCATAGTTTTTTCTCTCTTTTCTATTATTTATTGCCTTTTAGGCTGGATTAACAAATTTAAAATATTTTTATACTCTATGAAAATCAAAGAGCAAATTAGGAAGCTAGCCGCAGGCTGCTCAAAGCACTGCTTTGAGGTTGTAAATAAGACTGACGGAGTCAGTAACATATACCTACGGCAAGGCAAAGCTGACGTGATTTGAAGAGATTTTCGAAGAGTATTAATCGCGGGTAAATCCAGTTGCACCAGTTCGAGCAATATTGCGAATACCGTATGGTCGAATGACTCGCAATAGAGCTTCACTCTTTTCAGCATTTCCTGTCATCTGAATGGTAATCGAGCTTGGCGCTACGTCTACCACTGTTGCACGGAAAGGTTGAATAATCGCTAGAATCTCAGCACGCTTCTCTGCTGGCGCTGACATCTTAACCAAAATCACCTCGCGCTCCAAGTGTGGTTTATCCGTAATATCTCGAATGCGAATCACATCAATCTGACGATTGAGCTGCTTAATGATTTGCTCCACTTCATCATGTGAAGCCACATCAATAATAATGGTGATACGCGATACATTCGGATCTTCTGTTGCTCCAACAGAGATGCTTTCAATATTAACCTGACGACGAGACAGGACACCGGTAAAGCGATTGAGGACTCCTGAACGATTTTGTAGTTTTGCTGTTAACATTCTACGCATGGAACTTCACCCCCAACATCTCATGATTACTCTTACCAGCTGGTACCATTGGTAGCACTTGTTCCTTACGAGAAATATCTACCTCGATTAGCATAGGAACATTCTCAGTAATGACTTCAAGGTCTTGAGCCAAGGTCTCAGGATTGTCAAACTTATAGTTTTTAATGCCATAAGCTTGTGCCATCAATTGGAAATCAGGAAGGGTATCAAAGACTGACTCTGACGTTCTACCTTCATAGAAGGATTCCTGCCATTGGCGAACCATTCCAAGTGAGTGGTTGTTCAGCATAACCACCTTGATTGGCACCTTGTAAATGTTCAAAATAGCCAATTCCTGATTAGTCATTTGGAAACCACCATCCCCAACAAACAAGACTACTTCCTTATCTGGGTTAGCAATTTTAGCACCGATTGCTGCTGGGATTCCAAATCCCATGGTTCCTAAACCACCTGAAGTCACTAACTGACGTTCATTTTGGTAAGGATAATACTGAGCCGTCCACATTTGGTGTTGACCAACGTCTGTTACTACAATGGCATCTCCGTTCGTCAATTCACCAATTCGTTCAATAACGGCCTGAGGTTGAACCACACGTTCTTTCTTATCATAAGAACGAACGCGGTTCTTGTCTTTAGTGACTTTTTCAATCCATTTCTCAGTATTGTTATGAACGGTTGGTTCAGCCAACAACATTTGCAAAGCTTTCTTAGCATCTCCAACTACAGGAATATCTGCACTGATAATCTTGCCAATCTCGGCTGGATCAATATCAATGTGAGCAACCTTAGCATTCTTAGCAAAGGTCTTAGGATTCCCCGTCAAGCGGTCATCGAAACGACAACCAATACTAATCATAAAATCAGCTTCCGTCATGGCAATATTAGCTGCGAATGACCCGTGCATGCCTCCCATTCCAAGGAAGAGTGGATGACTCGTTGCAATCGTTCCTTGTCCCAAAAGACTGGTTACCACTGGAATTTGATAGCGTTCTGCAAATTCATTTAATTCTGCAGCTGCTTCAGCATAACTAATCCCCCCACCAGCTAGCAAGACTGGCTTTTTAGCCTTGGATAATTGCTTCAAGATTTTCTTGATTTGCATATCATTTGGCTCAAGAGTCGGCTGATAGCTTGGTAGGTTCACTTCTGGTGAATAAATGAATTCTGTTTCCAAAGCAGATACATCTTTAGGTAGGTCAATTACGACTGGCCCTGGTCGACCTGTAGTTGCGATATGGACAGCTTCCGTAATGATACGCGGAATATCTGCCGTCTCACGAACTTGGTAATTGTACTTAGTGATTGGCATGGTAATTCCCACGATGTCTGCCTCCTGAAAGGCATCCTTCCCAATCCCTGCTCGCGCAACCTGTCCTGTAAAGACCAAAAGGGGAACACTGTCGCTCATGGCATCCGCAATCCCTGTAATGGCATTTGTTGCTCCCGGTCCGCTAGTGACGACGGCAACACCCAACTTTCCAGTTGATTTGGCATAACCTTCAGCTTCATGCAGACAACCTTGCTCATGGCGTCCTAGAATGTGGCGAATGCCTTTAAAATTATATATCGCATCATAAAAAGGCAAGACTGCACCACCAGGATAACCAAAGATGGTATCAATTCCTAAATCACGAAGTGTTTCCAAAACTAGGTCCGACCCCGTCTTAGGAGATTCTAAACTGATTTTCTCCATTGTTCCCCTTTCTCTTCTCTTAAAAATAACTTGTTACTATCATACCATTTTTTCAAAATTTTTCAAGAGAAAAGAAGAAATTTTCTGAATTTTCTATTTTAACGTTTATTTATGAATGTTATTTTTGTTTTTATTAAAAAGATACCGATTTCATTTACTAAAAAAGAAAAAAGAACTGATTTCTCAGTTCTTCATTAATCTTATTCCACACTGAATAGGTATGGGTAAACAGGTTGTTGACCTTGATGAATCTCGACTTCAACATCTTCGAATTCTTCTGCGATTTCTTGGGCAATTTCATTGGCAAGTTCTTCGCTTCCGTCTTCACCGACATAGAAGGTTACAATTTCACTATCTTCATCCAACATATGTTTCAAGGTTTCTGTCAAGGTTTGGTGCATATCAGGGTTTGACACGAGGATTTTCCCATCCACCATACCTAGATTATCGTTTTCATGGATTTCTAAGCCATCAATGGTTGTATCACGCACAGCTGTTGTGACGCTTCCACTAACGACATCGCTAAGAGCAGCAGTCATACGCTCTTGGTTTTCTTCTATGGACTTACTTGGATCAAAGGCGAGAAGACTTGTCAAACCTTGTGGCAAAGTACGAGCTTCCACCACTACTGCTGGTTGTTCCAAAACTTCTGCTGCAGATTGAGCTGCCATGAAGATGTTTTTGTTGTTTGGCAGGAAGATGATGTTACGAGCGTTAACCTGTTCAACAGCCTTGATAAAGTCTTCTGTTGAAGGGTTCATAGTTTGACCGCCTTCGATAACATAATCCACACCTTGAGAACGGAAGATATCTGCTAGACCTTTACCAGCCACTACAGCAATCAAAGCATACTCTTTTTCTTCAGCAGGCTTGCTAACTTGGGCAGTTTCTTTCTCAACCTGTGCTTCGTGTTGGTTACGCATATTGTCAACTTTTACCTTGACCAAGCTACCATATTTAAGACCTTCTTGCATAACAAGTCCTGGATCTTCTGTATGGACATGGACTTTGACAATTTCATCATCATTGACAACAAGGAGAGAATCCCCGAGTTCATTCAAGTAGTTACGGAATTCGTCGTAGTCAAAATCTTTGGCATAGGTTGGACCTTGCTTAAGAGCTACCATGATTTCAGTACAGTAACCAAAGGTAATGTCCTCAGTCGCTACGTGACCAGCCACAGACTTATGATGCTCTGCATTGATCATCTCACTCATATTGGCTGGAGTCGCTACAAAGTCCTCAGATGCAATATATTCGCCAGTAAGGGCTGAAAGGAAACCTTCGTAGATAAAGACCAATCCTTGACCACCTGAGTCCACAACACCAACTTCTTTCAATACTGGAAGCATGTCTGGTGTTTTAGCTAGAGCTGTTTTAGCACCTTCCAAGGCTGCGCGCATGACTTCAACAGCGTCATCTGTTTGCTCAGCTTTTTTCTTAGCACCGATAGCAGCCCCACGAGAAACTGTTAAAATCGTTCCTTCAACTGGTTTCATAACTGCCTTATAGGCAACTTCCACACCTGATTGGAAGGCAAGGGCCAAGTCTTGACCTGTTAACTCGTCTTTATCCTTGATGGCTTGTGAAAATCCACGGAAAAGCTGAGACGTAATAACTCCTGAGTTCCCACGCGCGCCCATCAAAAGACCTTTGGCAAGAATGCTCGCTACCTCTCCAACTGTAGAAGCTGGTTTGTCTGCAACTTCCTTAGCACCATTTTCAATGGTCATTCCCATGTTTGTTCCAGTATCTCCATCTGGAACTGGAAAGACGTTTAATGAATTGACATATTCAGCTTGCTTATTCAAACGAGTTGATGCAGCCTGCACCATTTCTTGAAATAGGCTAGTAGTAATTTTTGACACGGTTATTCTCCTACAACTTTGATATTTTGAATGTAGACATTTACAGTCTGAGCGGTAATTCCAAGTTGGTTTTCCAAACTAAAACGAACACGCTCTTGAATGTTTTTTGACACTTCGCTAATCTTTGTTCCGTAGCTCAACACGGTATATACATCAACTGCAATACTGCCATCTTCGGCCGCCTTTACGACGACACCTTTAGAATAATTTTCCTTACCTAGAAGGGCTTGGAAATTATCTTTGAGGGCATTTTTACTAGCCATACCGACCACACCAAAAATTTCAGTTGCTGCTCCACCTACGACGGTTGCAATCACTTCATCTGTTAGTTCGATTTGACCATCTTTTGTATTAATTTTTACAGTCATCCTTTTTACCTCAACTAGTTGATACTCTATTTTATCATATTTCAGCCCAAGTGTAAAAGCAGAATACTGTATCAGCGGATATTTACTCTATTTTTCAAATGATTTTATATCTACAGTAAAAGAAAAAAGACCCTAAGGTCTCCTTACTTTTATTATTAAACGCGTTCAACTTTACCTGATTTCAAAGCACGAGCTGAAGCCCAAACTTTTTTAGGTTTACCATCGATAAGAACAGTAACTTTTTGAAGGTTTGGTTTTACGGCACGTTTTGTTTGGTTCATCGCGTGTGAACGGTTGTTTCCTGATACAGTCTTACGACCTGTAAAGTAACATACTTTAGCCATTTGTGTTTTCCTCCTATTAGATCTAATATAGCGGATGTGCTAGCACCACATACTGTACTATGTTATCACACTTTCTTCATTTTTGCAAGGGAATTGGAAGATTTTTTTATTTAACGTAGACAATTCCCAACTTCCCAAAGGCCACATCTCCACGGATAATCAAGGTTTTGCTGGTTGGCGCTAGAGGAGTATCTGCCTTGGCTACGCCACAGAAAGTTTCTACCTTTAAATCAACTCCCCAATGTTTAGGAACATAGATAACTGCATTGCCAAAACCGACTTCCACTTTCAGAGTTGCGCTATCTCCTAAAATCTCTGCATTGTCATAATATATCTTGGCATTTCCAAAACCAACTTCTACTTGGTCGTCTACCAATTCTTGATTTTGCTTGTAGAAAGTCCCAGTCCCAAAAGCAACTTCCTTATCTGTAAGAATGGTCTTTTTACCATCATACCACCATTTTTTCCCATTCCAAGTTCTGTTAGAATGAGTGAGTGCGCTGACACCCATTACGATTAAAATACTTGCCCAGAACAATGACTGATTGGGAATTGGTAAAATGCCATAAAAGTGGTTAGCAATCATTAAGGCTACTAGAGCTGTAAAAGAGGCTGAAGTTAAGTGACGACGCAACAAAGCTCCAACTGATTGATAGGCAAAAAATGCAATACCAAGCAAGGGCCAAATTTGCCCACCGAATGAAGGGATTCCAAAATTTCCTTGTAATAATATTAAAGCTGCCAATACTAGCAACACAATACCAAATGCTTTCTTTTTCATGTTCTTACCTCATGTTTCTTAGATTTTCTTTTAGGAGGGATTGGTAATGTCGTGAGACATGAACCTCCTTGTGGGTCTGATAAAAGGAAATGGTGCCCGTTCCTGAAAAGGACTTGTCCACCGAGTAAACTTGCCGAATATTAGCAATGGTCGACTTGGATACTCGACTGAAATAACGGGGCAGGATAGACTCTAACTCATAGAGTTTAAGTCGAACCTCGTAGGCATCTTTCTGGGTATGGGCGTAAATCTTGTTCCCCTCTGTTTCAAAGAAAAGAATTTCCGACAAGTCCAGATAATATTCACCCGTCCCCTTGTAAAAAATCAACCTAGGAGACTTGGATTCTTGCAAGAGGCGCTGTAAATCCGCAATCTCATCTGTCAAAGCCGCTGCCTTGATGACAATTTCAGTTTCCTCTAAATTGCTGTCAATTTCGATTCGTAACTTCATTCCATATCCTTTCTGACTCTACTATATCAAAGCCAAAATAAGAAAACAAGAGCAAAAAAGCAAGTGGTTACTTTAACCCCGTAAGTGGTTGTAGGGCCACCTTAACTTGCAGGTCAAAATAGAAAGAAAATCACACCCCACACAAGACCAAAAATATAACCAACCACTACATCCTTGAGATAATGCACGCCACCTGAGACTCTCGCTAGACCGAGGAAAGCTGACAAGACCAATAAGATAACCCCTACAGATAAACTAGCATGCAAGCAAGCCATGGAGATAATGGTTGCTGAAAAGACATGACGACTGGGCATTGACTGACCAGGACTATCTCTGTCAAGCAAGGGTTTAATATCCCATTCCTCATAAGGCCTAGGGGCATTGATTTTCTTACGAAGAAAGGACAAAATCACAAAGCCTGACGCAGGGACAAACACATACATCAAGACCTGCTTCCCAAGTCCTTGTTGGAGATAGGTAATTATTAACAAGGTTAAATAAACTATAGGCATGACTACTGTCATAAACCGATTGAAAGTTCTTAACAAGCTCAGAAGAAAGGGCTTATTTTTAATGTTACTAGCAACGTGGCCATACCATTCTTGATAATTTTTCATATATTTTCTCATCACTTACTCAAATTTTGCTTATAGGGAAGCACTTGTCTTCTAGTATAGTGCAGAAAAAGAAGGCCGTCAAGCCTTCTTTGGGTTTATTCTTCTGCTTCGTCTTCTGTAAATTGACTGTTATAAAGGTCAGCGTAGAAGCCTCCTTGTGCCATCAACTCATCATGATTGCCTTGCTCAATGATATTGCCATCTTTCATGACAAGAATCAGATCAGCATTTCGGATAGTTGACAAGCGGTGGGCGATGACAAAGGAAGTTCTTCCCTCCATCAATCGGTCCATGGCTTTCTGGATCAATTCCTCAGTACGGGTATCAACAGAAGAAGTCGCCTCATCCAGAATTAGAAGTAGCGCATCTTTCAGCAAAGCACGAGCAATGGTCAAGAGTTGTTTTTGTCCGACAGACAAGGTCACTGTATCATCCAAGACGGTATCGTAACCATCTGGTAGAGTCATGATAAAGTGGTGAATCCCTACAGCCTTGCTGGCTTCAATCACGCGCTCATCACTAATACCTGTTTGGTTATAGATGAGATTGTCGCGAATGGTTCCTTCAAAGAGCCAAGTATCCTGCAATACCATTGAAAAGGCATCGTGTACTTCCGAACGCTTCATCTCCTTGGTATCCACACCATCAATGCGAATACTTCCCTTATCAATCTCATAGAACTTCATCAAAAGATTGACAATGGTTGTCTTACCAGCCCCTGTCGGTCCGACAATGGCAACCTTTTGACCTGCATGAACAGTCGCAGAAAAGTCATGGATAATGGTTCGCTCTGGTGTGTAACCAAAGGAGACTCGATCAAAGACTACTTGACCTTTCATATCGATCAATTGTCTTTCTTTATGGGATTCGTCTTCCATTTCCTCTTCAGCTAGGAATTCGAAGACACGTCCCATGGCTGCACTAGCCTGCTGAAGACTAGTAATCCCTTGGGCAATTTGTGAAAGAGGCTGAGAAAAGATACGAACGTAGGCCATAAAGGCAACAATAATCCCGATACTAATCTGCCCATTCAGAGCCAAGGCTGCCCCAACGATAATCACTAGGGCATAGCTAAAGTTCCCAATAAACATCATAATCGGCATCATAATCCCTGAAATAAACTGAGATTTCCAGATACTGTCATACAGACGATAGTTTAAGGTCGCAAATTCTTCTTTGGTGCTCTCGATAGCATTGTAACTGGTCACCACATTATGGCCAGAGTACATTTCCTCCACATAACCATTTACAGCCGCCAAATCCTGTTGCTGACTCTTAAAGAAGCCCTGCGATTTGCCCATAAAAACGGACACGAAAGCAAAACCGATAAGAGTTGAAACAACCGTCACTAAGGCTAAAATCCAGTTCATCCCAAACATGGTCACCAAAACTGCCACGACCAATAAAGTGGATGAAAGAACTGTCCCCAGACTTTGATTGAGGGACTGTGCTGCAGTGTCAACGTCATTAGTCACACGAGACAAGGTATCTCCTTGAGAATGTCCATCAAAATATCCTAATGGAAGACGATTAATTTTCTCTGCAATCGCTCTTCTCAGACGCTCTGAAAAACGTTGAATGGCTGTTGTAAACAGAAAGGCCTGCAAATAATTTGATAGGAGTCCAATCACATAGATGACGGCCAAAAAACTACCAATGGCTGCAACCGCAGCGACATCCACACTTGTTTCTAGCCCACTTGCAATAATATTGGTCATTTCCTTGATACGGGTTGGACCATATACAGTAATGATATTGGATACGATTGTTGCTAGAAAGGCGATTAGAAGGGCAAACTGGAGGCCTGCAAGATAGGGTTTACTCTGTTTCCAAAGAGACATTCTCTTATTTTCCATGTTCCAATTCCTCCTTCGATAGTTGTGAATAGGCAATTTCTTGGTAAACTTCGTTATTAGCTAGAAGTTCCTTGTGGGTGCCTTGTCCCACGACTTTACCTTGATCCAATACCAAAATCAAATCTGCATCCATAATCGTTGAAATACGCTGTGCGACGATAAGCTTGGTCATAGATTTTGTTTTCTCTGCTAGCTCTTGGCGTAGGACACGGTCTGTCTTGTAATCCAAGGCTGAGAAGGAGTCATCAAAGATGAGGATTTCTGGCTTCCGAGCCAAGGCACGAGCAATAGCCAGACGCTGTCTTTGTCCACCTGAGAAGTTGGTTCCTCCTTGGGCTACTTCTGACTCTAAGCCCGCTTCCTTGTCTTCGATAAAGTTCTTAGACTGGGCCAATTCTAAGGCTTGCCACATAGCTTGCTCACTAAGTGGTGTTTCTTGACTGCGTCCAAAGTCTAGATTGCCCTTGACATCTCCAGAAAAGAGCACAGCTTTTTGTGGAATATAACCAACCTTGTTGCGCAAATCTTCCAAACCGTAATCTTGAACATTAACTCCGTCCACTAGAATTTCTCCTGCTGATACGTCATAGAAACGTGGAATCAGATTGACTAGAGTTGACTTACCAGAACCAGTTGAGCCGATAAAGGCCACTGTTTGGCCAGCTTCTGCTCTAAAGCTAACATGCTCGATAACTGCCTCCGAATTTGCAGCATAGCGGAAGGTCACATCCTTAAATTCGACCTGACCTTTGAGATTTTCATCAGCCAACTGCACTTGAGCAGGATTTTGGATAGAAGAATGCAAATCTAGAACCTGATTAATCCGCTTGGCAGAGACCATAGTTCGAGGAAGAACGATGAAGAGCGCCCCCATGAGAAGGAATCCCATGACAACCTGCATGGCATAAGACATGAAAACAACCATATCACTAAAGAGAGGCAGACGAGCTGTAGGAGCAGCATCGTTGATCACATAGGCCCCAATCCAATAAATCGCCACACTCAAACCACTTGAAATCCCCATCATGATGGGATTCAAAATGGCCATGAGACGGTTGACAAACAAATTCAAACGGGTCAATTCATCATTTGCTGCTGCAAATTTTTCATCTTGGTACTTTTCAGCATTGTAGGCACGAACAACGCGAATACCTGTTAGACTCTCCCGAGTGATACTATTCAGTTTATCAGTCAGACTTTGAATCAAGGACTGTTTTGGAAAGGCTAGCGTCATCAAAACTGTTGTCATCAAAACATTGACAATCACTGCCACAAGAACAGCCCAGAGCCAGTATTCTGAATGGCCTAAAATCTTCCCTATAGCCCAGATAGCCATAATCGGACCACGCGTAACCACTTGCAAGCCCATGGTGATCAACATCTGAACTTGAGTAATATCATTAGTGGTACGAGTTAGGAGACTTGGAATAGAGAATTTCTTAATCTCTGTCTGCGAGTAATCCAAAACTCGGTTAAAAATATCACTTCTCAGCCTACTAGTATAGGAAGCCGCCACTCTGGATGCAAAAAATCCAACTGCGACTGCGGACAAGAAGGCAAAAAAAGACATTCCGACCATCATACCTGCTGGTTGCCATAACTCATCTAAACTAGTTCCTTGAGTCCCCAGCAAATCCGTGATTTTCGAGATATAGGTCGGAACTTCCAACTCTAGATAGACCGAAAAGCATGTAAAGAGAATGGCTAGTAAAATCATCCCCCATTCTTTTCTACTAATTCGTTTAGCTAATTTCTTCATTCTCTCCTCCTATTCTCTTGATATTTTCCTGTAGTTGATTGAGGACTTTCTCAAAAATCAGTAATTCATCTTCATCAATGTCTGCCATCAACTGGTTGTCAATGCGTTCAAAGAAGGCCTTAACTTCTTGCATCTGAGAACGCGATTTGTCCGTCAAACGAACAAACTTGGCCCGCTTATCGACAGGACTCGCCTCCAATTCCACCAAACCATTTTGCACCATACGCTTGACCAAATTACTCGCAACAGATTTGGTAATATTGAGTTCCTGCTCGATATCCTTAATCAGGACCAGTTCCTCTTTTTGTTCACAATGATCTAAAAAACGCAGAACCTGCCCTTGAGGCCCACCCATAAATTCAATACCACAACGTTTGGCTTCCTTTTGCACCATCAGGTGAATCTGATGACCAAAACGCTTAAAGACTAACATCGGTTTATCCATACTAACTCCTTTCTAACTATCACATTTAGTTCTCCTAGGAACTAAATAGGTTTCCATGAGAACTATTTTACCACTTTGAAAAGAGATGTCAAGAAAAAGTTTCCTAGAGAACTATTTTCTTGATTAAAAAAATCCCAAGTGATTTTCTCACTTAGGATCATGTTTTCTATGTTAAATGTCTATCTTGCAAGTTTTAGTTTTGCTTCAAAATCATTGATCACCTTTTGCAGATTGAGCCGTCCTCTGTAGATGCCATAACCAAACAAGAGCATGGCTAAGACACCCAGAAGGGCTATGACAATTCCTGCAATCAGTGCTAATAGATTAGTCTCATGAAAGAAGTAAATCAGAACAAGACCGATACTGGCAATGACAAAGAAGAGAGTAAACCAGCGTCCTAGATTTTCAATCATATGCTTCTGGTAGTGAATTTCTGTTTCATAACCTTGAATCAATTCTTGTTCTGTCATGATTTTCTCCATTCTTTATTTAAGTCAAACAAATTGATACTAGACTAGCAGTATATCGGACTTACTGCCAGTCTGAAACTTGAGTAGGAATTAGTATTTCAGTTGAGGATCAAAGATGCCCAGTGCTACACCAATCAAAGCAATGACAACCAAGAGGAGCATAACAAGGTTTGGTGATACTTTTTTCTTGGCCATCAGCCACCAGCAAAGGGTGATAAAGCCAGCTGTTAAGAGACCTGGATAAACACCGTCAATCTTTTCTTGTAGCTTCAAGAAGGCTTCGCCATCAGCATTTTTCAGCTCTAATGAAGTCGTTACAGATACCCAAGTTGCAGCAACTGCCCCGATAACCATACCACCAATGACACTGATTGCCTTACGAAGCGCCTGTCCTTTAGGTCCTACAAGGAATTCTACCGCCTTGTCCCCTAATTCATAGCCTTTGAAGTAGGCAAAGCGCATACCGCCATAGATGAGAACATTCCATACAAGGATGTAGAAGAGAGCCCCGATAGGATTTCCGCCTTTTGAGAGGCCAAGGGCAATCCCCAGCAGAACTGGGATTAGGGTTCCGACAACCAATGAATCACCGATACCTGCGATAGGTCCCATGAGACCGGCACGCATACCATTGATAGTTTCGCCGTCAACAGCGTCTCCATTGGCACGCGCTTCTTCCAAACCAGCTGTAATCCCCACTACCAAAGCTCCGAGCTGAGGTTCTGTGTTGAAGAAAGCCGTATAGGTCTGCATAGCTTCTTTCTGCTCTGCTTTGTCTTTGTAGAGTTCTTCCACGATTGGTAGCATAGAGGTCAAGTAACCAAAAGTCTGCATATGCTCTTGAGAGAAGCAAGTCAAATGACCATAGTACCAATGGTGGAATGATTTCGCTAAAGTCTTTTTAGTTATTTTCTTTCTTTCAGCCATCTTAGATATCCTCCTCATCGTCATCAAAGTCAGCCCCACCAGCCGGCGCGGTCACACGAGCTGATTTGATTACTTCCAATTCATAGTAAATTACTGCAAAAATCAGTGAAACAACTGCACTGGCAACCAAATTAAGACCAAGTGACTTAGCCAAGGTGAAGCCCACAAAGAATGGGATAAAGTCAGCAGCCTTGGTAACGATTTGTTTCAAGAGAATGGCAATACCTACACATGGGAGAAGAGCTCCGACTGTAAAGAGGGATTTCATGATGAAGCCATCCATTGGCAGGTGGGTCTTCATCAGCTCAACCATATCGGGGCCAAACTTAGTGATAAGCATTGTTGGAAGGAAAGAGAAGACAAAGTGGGAAATCCAAGGATAAACCCAGTCAACAGCGTAAAGCTTTTTAAATTCGCCTTTTTCAACGGCTTTCCAGCCAATGTGCTGCCATAGCAGGTTTGTAGTGGCTGTTCCATAGAAGAGAACTGTACCGATAGTACCAACTGCTGCTCCGATTGGTGCAGCTGCTGCTGCAATAGCAGATTCAGACGTGATTCCTTTAGAATGAACAAATAAGATTGCGAGAGGAATCCCAATGTAAGAAATCGCCCGCACGTCAGCAGAAACTGTACCACCTGGTGTTACCAGAGCGATGTAGAGAACCTGAAGGGCTACCCCAACCATAATCCCTGTTGTTAAGTCTCCGAGAATCAGCCCGCTAATCAAGCCTCCGACCAGAGGACGTCCCAAAGTGTAGTTACCAATACTAGTACCACCCATACCAGGCATAGAAGCTAAACTAGCGAAAAGACCCAGTAAAGCGGCTTGCAGCCAAGAAATTGTCATAATAGACTCTCCTTTTCATTATTATAATTAAAAACCAAATTTAGACTTGAAATCGCTCCAATAACCGATGGAAACATCTGGTAGGAGCTGGAATTTGACTTTGTAGCCTGCTTTTTCGATCGCCTCAATCGCTTCTGCCTCTTCCTGGGTAATGGACTGGTTATTCCCCAGCTTAATAGCTCCAGGACGGTCATTAGCAGGGCCAATGATGATTTCCTTAACATCACCAGGTACAAAGCCTTGGTCCACTAGGATTTCTTTCATATCCACAGGATTTTTCGTAATGAGGAAATAGCGGCTGTCTGACTCTGTGACCTTGCCTGATTTTTCCTTGAAGGCTTCCTTGGTCCAAACAAAAGTCTTCTTGTCAGAAGCTCCCTTGTAGGCCTGAATCAAAACCTTGTTTCCTGCTGCAGCATTATTTACTGCAATCAGGCCATCACAAGGGTATTCCTTGGCCCAGCGAGTGACTGTTTGACCGTGGATCATGCGGTCGTCAATCCGTACAAATGATACTGTCATCTTTAAAATCTCCTTTTATCTTTTAGAATGTATGGCGGAAGTACTAAATGTCGTCTTCATCTTCTTCAGCTGCATCACTTACGACTTCAAATTCCTGCAAAGCAGCTGTAGCCTCGGAAAGGATAGCCTGAGCCAGATCTTTCCCGTCTAAGATATCTTTCATAACCAAGCCAGTCAGTCCCATGGTCAGGTTCAAACCGCCCAAGATAACTGCTGAGTCGAGCTTACCTATGTCAGCTAAGACGCTCGCTGCTGTCGTCAGAGGACTGCCTCCTACAATATCAGCCAGAACTAAGACACTGTCATCAGCGCTTAAGCCAGCCAAAGCCTGAGTAAAATCAACTGCAAAATCATCAACTGACTTGCCTTCCTGAAGACCAACCGCAATGACCTGATCCGTCTTGTCTCCGGCAAACATCTTCAAGGAACTCTGCACGCCTGCAGCCAGTCCCCCATGACTGACCAGTACAAGGTATTTCATCTTTCCTGCCTCCTTTTTCCTTCTAGCTCTTAGCCAAGTAAGGATTTATTGATGATTTTATTGTACAAGTTTTGGAATCGGTTTCATATTGTCAAATGTCACTTTGCCCAGATGACATTTGTCAGGAAACATATGACATTTGTCATATTTGTCTAGTCAGCTGTACCTTTCCTGCTCCTTTCAGAGCAAACAAAAAGAAAGCAGATTATTTTCCGCTTTCTATTTCTCTTTGAATGCTCGGCAAGGCACTGTCAATCTCTTGATTCTGCATAGCATTTTGAATCAGATAGTCCATCCGGTCCATGGTATGACGGTCTACTTCTAGACTGATGTCAATGATGGAGCGATTCATCATGTGGTCTAGCCTCTCAGAAGTCAAGGAATCCAAGCCAAAATCATCTGCCTGTAAGATTTCTCTAGCCTGTTGACTTTTCACCACAGATGGTAAGACTGAGGTCCCCTGCGATTTTTCAAACAAGGCCTGCTGGCTTTCTTTATCCTGTGACAGCAAGAGCATAAATTCCCAAGCCAGCTTCTCTTGCTTGGTATTGGAAGACATGGCAAAGAGCGAGGTCTTGACCTGTGTCCCCATCACCTGGCTATTAGCTGTTGGCATGGGGATACAGGTCCAAGAAAAGCTAGAATACTTGGCAACATGGTAAGGGTAAGGCTTGTAGGTCCGATACTGGGCCAGACTCATAGGATAGAAAGCCACCCGTCCCTCATCAAAGTCATTAGAAGTCACCTTATAGTGCTGGCTGAGCATATCTAGCTTGCTCATAAAGGCCAAGGCTTGGTGCATCTCTGCGCTGTCCACAGTGATACCGGATTTATCGGTAAGATGGCCGCCGTAAGCTACCAGAGCCTGCTGCCAAGTGTAATCCGTTATACCGTACTGATCCACCACACCATCGCCATTGGTATCCTTGGTTACTTTCTTGCAAATCTCATAGAAATCCGCCAGGGTCCATCCTGACTCAGGAATGCTAATTCCTTCTTTTTCAAGCAGGTCTTTATTGACACACATCATGATAGGATTGCTCTCAACTGGAAGGGCATAGCTGACTCCCTGATATTGCCCAGCTTCATAAGCCACTGGATAAAAAGCCTTTCGCTTATCATCCGTTAGGAGGGGATCCAAGGATTTAAGCGCGCCAGTCGAAGCCAACATGCTAAAGTCGTTTTCTGGCACCATAAAGAGATCTGGTTGCTCGCCTTTCAAGACTTGCTCTGCCAGCCAGTCAGCATAATCATCCTTGGGAATACCGCTTTCGTAAACGACCTTGACAGGAGGATGCGTCTTTTCAAATCTTTTAATCAGGCTGTCCAAGACCTTGTTTTCGCGACTGTTAGGCACATCCCAGCTAGAACCAGCATAGACCCCGATACGCAGGACTTTGTCCTGAGCTGAAGCCCAAAATACAAAAGCCAGAGCAACAGATATAATCAGGACAACCAGCAGGGACAAATTTCTCAATCTCCACTTCATTTGTCGCCTTCCTTACTAAAATCTCTCTGGGTGACTCCAGTCTGTACGGCCCAGATAGCCAGTTGGGTCCGGTCACGCAGGTTGAGCTTGGCTAGGATACCCGATAGATAATTACGGACTGTCCCTTCTGATAGAAAGAGTTTGGCTGCAATTTCCTTATTAGAAATCCCAAAGCTAATCTGCTGGATAATCTTCCACTCCGTCCGGTTCATGTCCTCCACATTTTCCTCTGTCACTGTGATGGCAAAGTTGGACTGGGCCATCTGTGAAAAGATTTTGAAGACCTTGGTGGCAATATTGGGATTGATCATAGCTCCGCCTCGATAGACTGTCTGAATAGCTTCATGAAGTTCTTCTGTCGAAACCCCTTTAAGAATATAACCAGATGCACCGTATTTGAGAGCTGAGAAGATAAATTCATCATCGTCAAAGGTCGTCAGGATGATAATCTTGACATCTGGATACTGCTCCTTGACAGCCTTGGTACAGAGAACACCATCCATGACTGGCATGCGAATATCCATCAAAATCACATCTGGGCGCACCCGATGAAGCTTTTCCAGCACTTCCTTGCCGTCTCCGACCGTCCCGACTACCTCAATATCTGCGTGGGCAGACAGAATGATTTGCAGAGACTCGCGAATCAAGGCCTGATCGTCTGCTATTAAAACCTTAATCATGTCTTCCTCCTATTTTTGGAATTTTGATATGCGTGTAGAAACCGTCCCGATTTTCAAAGCGGACGCTTCCGCCAATAATCATTAGGCGCTCCTGCATCTGCTTGAGGCCATAGCCATAGTGGAGTTCATCAAAGCCAACACCATCATCCTGAATGGTCATTACATAAGCTTCTTCTTCCTCTAGTAGCTCAATCCAGATAGTCTTGGCATGACCATGGCGGACAGAGTTGGTAATCGACTCCTGGATCACCCGGAAGACAATGTCTTCCTTGGCAATATCCAAGTCAATATTATCCCATTTGTAGAGGAGATGAATCTCCAAGTTGGAGATGGCTTCATACTCACGGATAATCTTAATCAGAGCTTCCTTCAAAGTGTTATTTTCCAGAGCTCCCGGGCGCATCTTATTGAGCGAGCCGCGGACATCACGGATACCATCTCGAACAACGACAGAGACATTATTAAGCTGCTCCTTAGCTCGGTTGGTGTCAATATCAACCAAGACCTTGACCGCATCAATACCAGCTGAAATACCCGTCAGGGCATGACCTAATGTATCGTGGATCTCTCTGGCAATCCGCTTCCGCTCTCGATCTTCTGCTATTTTCTCAGACAAAGCTAGGTAAGAGTTCAGCTCGCGATTGGCTTGAAAAGCCATGCGAAGCTCTTCCTCAATACGATGGCGCTCCGTAATAGCCGACAAGATATAGAATAGCAAGGAAATCATAAAGACGACAATATTAAGCGAGTAGAGAAAGTTCTTGCCAAACAAGAGCAAAAAGCGTACAGACTCAGGATAAAAACGAATATAGGTATCCAAAGACGGCAGCTTGATAAAGAGCGACATGAGGTTATAGTTGGACAAGAGCAGCATGCCAAAGCTCAAAATAATGAAAGAAAACCAGTACTTCTTGTCCTTGGAAGCATTGAACTCCTTAGAGCCATAGAAAATATCCGCAAACACCAAGAGAATCAAGCCATTGTAGGACGAGTGCAAGACGGAAAAGATGACCAGCATGAGCAGGATTTCAATAATGGTCGCCTTGTCATAGACGGACAGCTGATTGGGGTGGCGCTCCCGATAGTACATGACTAAAAGCAGACAGGCATACAGGCTAATAGATACCCAGAAGATTAGGCTAGGAGAGCCCGGAATAGCATCCAAACGCTCCAAGAGGGAGTGACTGAAGCCCTTAGCCGTTACATAGTTGGTCGCAAAGAGATAGATGGACGCATTATAGACAATGGCAATCAGATTGATGACCATCAAGGCTATTTTGCTGTAAAATATACTTTTTTGAGGTCTCATTATTGCCACCCTGTAACTGTGTATTGACTGATATTATCTCTATTAACCAGATGAACAGGAATCAGGTATTGGCTGTCGTAGGATTTCTCCTCCTGCATCAGCTCAATTACCTGTGCCACCTTGCGTCCCATCTGAATGGGCGATTGGGCCACGGTTCCCTCTATATCGCTAGTCGTAGCCAAAAAGTTTTTGATATCAGGCGATCCATCCACGCCGTAGATGGAGATTTTCTTATCAAGACCTTGATTTTTAATAGCAGCCAAGGCCCCGATAGCTACCCGATCATTGAGCGCCATGACTACATTAAAGTCCAATCCTTCGTCTAAGGCACTTTTTACTTGCGGCATGCTTTCCTCTGTCTGGCCTAGTGTTTCTTTCTGGGAAATAATCTTGTAGCTAGGCTGTTTTTCAATCGTATCAATAAATCCCTGAATCCGGTCCATAGCAGAGACGGCATTGCGGTGCTCTAGAAGGAGAATATTAGCAGAAGGCAAGCGCTTCATCATGTCCTGGGCAATCAGGACGCCTGCTTGGTAGTTATCCGACACAATAGTCGTATCCACTTTTACATCCTGACTGATAGGCGCATCCACTACGATGATTTTAATCCCAGCTTTCTTGGCCTTTTGAAGAGAGGTAATGATACTTGGACTATTACTTTTTACCGGATTGATAACAATGACATCAACCTTTTCTCGGACAAAAAAGTCAATCTGCTGGCTCTGCTTGCCCTCATCCAGCTCAGGATCCCGCACGTAAAGCCGGCTGCCCTGCTGGTTGGTTTTCTTCTCCAGCTCCGCATTTAAGATCTTATAAAAATCATTATTCATGGTCATGTAGGTTACCCCAATCTTGACCTGCTTCTCATCTGGCAGAACGCCCTTGAAATAAACAAAAAACAAAGCAAAAATAAGCAGAATGGAAAGTGACCAGAGAGCCTTCTTCTGATAATGCTGAACCCGTTTTTTGACATTAGCTGCTACCATTTTTCATCCCCTATGCCGTAAGCGCCTTTATGAAACATATAGGATTATTATATTACAAAACCGCCAAAAAGCAAAATCTTTCCAAAATGACTATCATAAAAAAGGCGAGACAGAATCTAAAAATTCATTGATTTTTGATTCTTGGTCCCACCTTGGCAATCATAATTAAACTTTTAAAAGCTTGAGAGAAATAGAATTCAGTCAAACAGATCTTGCATCTTACAAAACTTAATGCTGATTTTTTAGAGCTAGGTCATTTCCCACTCTTTGCATCTTGCTTAAAAGGGAAGTTCCTCTTCTTCCAACACTAAATCTGCGAAATCAGCTCCGCCGTTATTTTCACGCAGAGCATGCTGGGCGCGACTTTCCAGGAGCTGGAAGCTATGACAGAGCACCTCTGTCACATAATGGGTCGACCCCTCCTTCTCAGCGCTAGCCAAGGTGGCTCTTTGTCAACCCACTACAGTTGACAAAGAGCCAAAAATCCCAAGTGATTTTCTCACTTAGGATTATGTTTTCTATGTTAAATTAGAACCCATCTACGTTTGTGTAGATTTTTTGTACGTCTTCGTCGTCTTCAAGAACGCTGTATAGTTTTTCAAAGGTTTCAAGGTCATCCCCTGACAATTCCACTTCAGACTGAGGAATCATTTCCAATTCTGTCACTTGGAATTCTTCGATACCTGACTCACGAAGGGCAACGATAGCCTTGTGAAGGTCAGTTGACGCAGTATAAACCGTGATTGTTCCTTCTTCTGCTTCTACATCGTCCACATCCACATCTGCTTCTAACAATTGCTCAAAGACTGCATCTGCATCTTCACCAGCAAATACGATTACACCCTTGTTGTCGAAGAGGTATGAAACCGAACCTGAAGCACCCATGTTTCCGCCGTTTTTACCAAAAGCAGCACGGACATTGGCTGCTGTACGGTTGACGTTAGAAGTCAATGTATCAACGATCAGCATAGAACCATTTGGTCCAAACCCTTCGTAACGTCCTTCTGTAAAGGTTTCGTCTGTGTTTCCTTTAGCCTTGTCCAAAGCTTTATCGATAACGTGTTTTGGCACTTGGGCTTGTTTAGCACGGTCGATAACGAATTTCAAAGCTGAGTTTGATTCTGGATCTGGATCACCTTTTTTAGCTGCTACATAGATTTCTACACCAAATTTTGCATATACTTTAGAGTTAGCTCCATCTTTAGCCGTTTTCTTGGCTACGATATTGGCCCATTTACGTCCCATTAGGAATCTCCTTTTTTCACATTTTAATCTTTCTTATTATAACACAAGTTTTTTTGATTTTCACTAGAGGAAATAGATTTTATTCAGCAAATCGAACTATGATAACACTTTTGTTGCCAAGATGACCTTGCCTTCTTTTATCAAAGGATGACGGAAGAGTGAGAAGTACAATTGAACGGTCATGGCAACCCAGATAAGAGGTTCGCAGAGGATAACACCCTTATAGCCTGCCCAAGGAATAATCAAGACCACAAAAGCGATTTTTCCGATTAGTTCAATAAAGCTGGAAACCAGAGGAAGAACCTTTTGCCCCAAGCCCTGCAAGCAATTGCGATAAATCAACAAGAGACTCAAAATAGGATAAAAGGCTGAGCTGATTTGCAGGTAGAGACTACCATTTTCTACCAAGTAACCATCCGTTGAACTGGCCAAGAAGGAAACCAAGGCAGGACTGACAAAAAAGAGGAAGACACAAACAAAAACTGCCCAGGACATACTTAAGCGACTGCCGATTCTAAGACCTTGGACAATGCGGTCTGGGCGCTTAGCACCTAAATTCTGAGAAGCAAAGGTCGTCATCGAAGCAGAAATAGCGGTCATAGGAAGAAGGGCGAAAGCCATAATGCGTCGAGCTGCCGTCTGGGCACTAATAATCACTGCACCAAAGGTATTAACAGAAGACTGTAAAATCACACTGCCGATGGACACAATCGAACTCATCAAGCCCATAGCCAAACCTTGCTCCAAGAGATCCGCATATAAAGCCTTATTCCACTTAAAGTGTTTGAGTTGAGGAAGTAGCTCTGGCACACTTTTACGAATATAGTAAAAGCAGAGAACCGCTGATAAGCCTTGCGAAATGATGGTAGCAAGTCCCGCCGATTGGACTCCAAGATGCAATTGCGTAATAAAATAGAGATCTAGAACCACATTAACCAAGGCAGAGAAAACCAGAAAGCCAAGCGCAGCTAGACTATCACCAATGGATCTCAACAAACCTGCAAAGAGATTATAAGCAAAGCTGACACCAACACAGGTCACAATCATAGAAATATATTGATAAGATTGAGGGAGGATTTCAGAAGGGGTATCTAGGTACTGTAAAAGAGGATACAAACCAAGAAAGCCCAGCAACATAACCACAATACTCAAGAGAGCACCTAAAATCCAGGTAGCTGCTACCGCTTCCTTTATTTTAGTGAAATTCCGAGCTCCATAATAGCGGGCAATGACAATCCCCATACCATTTCCGACACCAAGAGTAAAGCCAATAATCAGATCAAAAATGGCCGTTGTCGCTCCTACTGCAGCCAAGGAATCTTGACCAAGAAATCGTCCAACAATCAAGACATCAGCGGTATTATAGAGTTGTTGGAAAATATTGGACAGCAAGATTGGAAAGGCAAAACTCAAGAGCGAGGGAAGAATAGGACCATGAATCAGGTCCACTGTTCGTTTTTTATTCATAAGGCTATTATATCAGCTTTCTAGAGGAGCGACAAGAAACAGCAAACTATGCCAGAACTAGGCAATGAAAAAGCAGTGAATTTCTCCACTACTTTAACAACTTATTCTTCAATTTCGATTTCAAGTTCGTCGCCTAGGTCAAGTGTCACTTCTTCATTCATAGAATCTGCTTGGACTGCGTCATCTTTTTTAGTTTCAGCACCTTCTACAGAAGCTTCTTCTCCATCAATCAAACCAAATTGAACACGAACTTGATGGTCAATTTCATCAAAGATTTCTGGATTATCTGCCAAGTATTTCTTAGCATTTTCAGAACCTTGCCCAATTTTCTCATCCTTGTAAGAGTACCAAGCTCCTGCTTTTTTGATGATATCCAAATCGCTTGCAATCTTCAAAAGCTCACCAGTCTTAGAAATTCCTTCTCCGTACATGATTTCAACAAAGGCTTCCTTAAATGGCGGAGCCACCTTGTTTTTCACGACCTTAATCTTAGTTTCTTTACCGACATTGGTGTCTTTTTGGTCACCAGTTCCCTTGATTTGCGTGCTTCCACGAACATCCAAACGGACTGATGCGTAGAATTTCAAGGCACGTCCACCAGGAGTTGTTTCTGGATTTCCAAACATGACCCCAACTTTTTCACGCAATTGGTTGATAAAGATGGCAATTGTTTTGGTTTTATTGATAGAAGCACCAAGTTTACGCATGGCCTGACTCATCATACGAGCCTGCAAACCAACGTGGCTATCTCCGATATCTCCATCAATTTCCGCACGAGGAACAAGGGCCGCAACTGAGTCGACTACGACAAGGTCCACAGCACCTGAGTCAATCAATTTTCCTGCAATTTCAAGACCTTGCTCTCCTGAGTCTGGTTGTGACAAGAGCAATTCGTCAATATTGACCCCAAGAGCCGCAGCATAAGCTGGATCAAGGGCATGCTCCGCATCGATAAAGGCTGCAATCCCACCTTCTTTTTGCGCTTGCGCAACTGCATGAAGGGCAACTGTTGTCTTACCAGATGACTCTGGTCCATAAATTTCAATGATACGTCCCTTAGGATAACCACCTGAACCAAGGGCAATGTCAAGAGCCAAAGAACCTGAACTCATCACTTGCACCTTTTGCTCTGCACGTTCACCCAAACGCATGATTGAACCCTTACCAAAGTCTTTCTCAATCAATTTAAGAGCGTCATTCAAGGCTTTTTCACGTTCTGCCCCGAATTTTTTTGAAATTTCATCTAATTTTTTTGGTTTTTTCGCCATTCTATTCTCCTACATTCTAATGGTCCTTAGACCTATCTACTATTATATCAAAAGTTAGTCACTTAATAAAGCCTTGCGAACTAGGTTAAAGGCATGCATAACCGCAATGTGACGTACATCTGCTCGACTTCTACCTCCAATATTAACCTTGATGACCTCAGTTCCTTGCTCTTTAGCCAAGCCTATGAAGACTGTCCCAGCTGGGTGCCCTTCTAGGCTGTCTGGCCCTGCTACTCCAGTCAAACTAAGGCCAAAATCTGACTGGGTCTTGCTTCGTGCCTGCTCAGCCATCTTCTGGGCTGTATATTCAGACACCACACCATGTTCTTCCAAATCCTTGGCAGGAATATCCAACATCTTTGATTTTTCCTCCAAGCTATAGGTCACGAAACCACCCTTAAATATACTTGAAGCTCCTGAAAAATCGGCCACAGTTGCTTGGAAAAGACCTGCCGTCAAACTCTCTGCAGCCGTGATGGTTTTCCCTTGCTTTTTCAGTTCTTCTACCACAATACTGGCCAAGCTGGACTCTTCCCCATAACCATAACAAAGTTCTCGTAAAGAAAGACCTTCAAAAGTCTGGTAGTTCAAGATTTGATTTTCCAAAATATCCAACGCTTGATTCGCCTCTTCTCGACTGCTAGATTTTGTTGACAGACGCAGAGTGACTTCTCCTGTCTTGGCATAAGGGGCTAAGGTTGGATCTGTTTGATTGTCAATTAAATCAGCCAAAATGGTCACCAACTGACTTTCGCCAATTCCAAAGAAACGAAGAACTCGGGAATACAGCTTGCTTCCTGTCATCAACTTAGGTAGAAGGTGATTTAAGACCATAGGCTTCAATTCACTTGGTGGACCTGGAAGGACAACGTAGGTCACTCCTTCGACTTCTAATATTCCTCCCACAGCCAGTCCTGTTTCATTTGGCAGCGGAGTCGCCCCTTCTACAAGTTGAGCTTGTCTTTCATTATTCGGTGTTCGGGCATAGTCTGGTCTCTGGGCAAAAAAGACATCCAACTTCGCCTGTGCCTGAGGATCGAAGACTAATTTTTTCCCTAAGAATTTAGCCAGGGTTTGTTTGGTCAAATCGTCCTCAGTTGGCCCCAAACCGCCTGTCAAAATCAGCAGGCTGCTACGTTGACTGGCAATCTCAAGCAGGGATAAGAGACGAGCTTCATTGTCTCCTACAGCCGTCTGAAAATATACATCTACCCCAATCTCTGCTAGTTTTTCCGACAAAAACTGAGCATTGGTATTGACAATCTGTCCTGTCAAAATCTCTGTTCCAACAGCAATGATTTCTGCTTTCATGTTTCCTCCTACCTATCTATTCGTATTTTTTTGAAAAAATCGCAGGAAATTTCCCACGATTTTAACTATAAAATAGATTATTCTACATCTTCTTGATTTATTGTATTATTAATCGTACCTGTTCCCAAACCGGTATTATTTCGATTTCCGAAAATATCTTCATATAAGACAGCATTTGTCTCTAACTCTGTCACCTTCGGTTTATCAAGTGAGGTTCTCAAAAGATTCTGGATTTCTAACAAATGGTTAGCAGTTACAATTTGATAAGATGTCCCTTGCAATTCGGCATCTTCTCCTCGTAATTGTTGAGTTTCAATCGTTTTAAACGAGTCCTGGTAACCTAACAAGCTTGGAATACTTTTCGCAGATAGATCAATATTAGTCTGCATATTGGTACTTAAGGCTTTTAGGATAGATTGATAGTGACTAACACTATTCAAGCTAAGAACTTTTTCAACAACCTTTTGAATGACTTCACGCTGACGCTTCTGACGTCCGTAGTCCCCTTCTGGATCCTGGTAGCGCATGCGAGAATAAACAAGCGCTTCTTCTCCATTTATTGTCTGCTCTCCAACACCGATAGAAATGGTGTTAAATTCCTCTTGGTCACTGATAGAAATCGGGAAACCTAGTGTATTATTAACCGTAATCCCGCCCACTGCATCTACCAATTGTTGCAAACCTTGCATATTGACCATAATATAGCGGTCAATATGGATATTCATCATCCTTTGAATCGTTGAGATAGCTAATTCTGCACCTCCTCCAGCATAAGCTGCGTTCAGTTTCGCTTCTTCGATTTGACCATCTTTATGCTGAATTTTCGTCAAAATATCTCTCTCTAAACTCAACATCATAGTCTTTTTCGTATGCGGATTAACCGTCAAGAGAATCATAGAATCACTATTCCCCTCCCAAGGGTCAGTTCGTTCAACGTTTCCAGTATCAACCCCCATTAAAAGGATCGTTAAGGGTTCAGTCGCCTCAATAACATTGGTTTCTTCCCCAATCTTTTTATAGGTTTTTGATAAGGTTTGTGTACCTTGCTGATAAATGGTATAAGCAAAGACACCCACACCCAAAACTGTCACAGCTAGAAAAGCTAGCACCATTCCAATAATTTTTTTAACCATATTTCTACTAATCTATCAGTTTACCCATCAAGTAAACATCGATAAATTTCCCTTCTTCTATGTACGCACCGCGCTCTTGTCTACCTTCAATTACAAAGCCATATTTTTGATATAGATGAACTGCAGCTTGATTACGAGTTTGGACAGTTAGTTGAAGTCGACGAAGAATACCACTAGCTTGTGCCCACTCTATCGCTTCTTCTATCAACAAACTTCCCAATCCATTATTCCAATATTTCTTACCAATCACAATAAAGAGATCTCCAATATGACGAACTCTCTTACGTTGATCAGCTGTGATATTTACAAGACCAGCAATTTCATCATTCAGCAAGGCCAGTAAAGTGATTTGATTTTCCGAGTGAGCCTGTTTATCCAAAAACGACTCCATCTCAGTATCTGTCATCAAAATACCATCCCTGTCCAGACTAGTAAAATCTGTTTCTACACTAACACGATTTAAAAATGATACTAACTCAGCCGCATCTTCAATTTCTGCTTCCCTAATGAGCAACTCATACTCCATGTTGAAGCTCCTCTAAGAGTTTTTCTGCACGCAAACCCTTGGCTTTGAAGTTTAATCTGCGACCATCTTCCTCTTTTAGAATTTCTAATTCTAAATAAGTATCTGGCAAGGCATCACCTAAAAGATGTCCCCACTCGATGACAGTTACCCCACCACCAAAGAGAAACTCATCTAAATCAATAGAATCAGCATCCCCCTCTATACGATAAACATCTAGGTGGTAAAGTGGAAGACGACCTTCATACTCTCTTACGATAGTGTAGGTTGGACTCTTAATCATCTGAGAAATATGTAATCCTTTAGCAAGACCTTTTGTAAATGTCGTTTTGCCTGCTCCAAGTTCACCAGTTAAAATTAAGACATCATTCTTTTCTAATAAATAGCCCAAACGTTCACCTAAGGACTGTAACTCTTCTTCGTTTTTAGTGTACATGTTTCTATTATACCAAAAAGTTGTCCTTTGTCTAGGTATTATCTATGAATTCCATATTATAAATTGTAAAACTAGAACTATCTCTTTTTTTGTTCTTAAAATAGAAACAGTAAGAAGACAACTAACAAGATATCTCTCATCAAATGACTGTAAAATGAAACTTCCCAGCGAATGACTTTTGGCACCAACAGTCCTAGAAATAGCATCCCCAAGGCAATATAAAAGGTCATGGACAATAGCATCCAAGGATTTCTGAGAAAGATTAGAATAGCTAGTCCACTAATAAAACAGATTTCCTTCTTTCCCAAAAACTTTTTCACTCCATTTACATACTTCTGAATCGGCAGAAAAACTAACAAATCAATCCCAAATAAGAAAAAGAAACTCGGTAGAAAGGCTTCCACAAATCCTTCTACGGATGTATTTCCTGCAAGGATATGTTCTATGACAATTAAAGCTAAACCCAAAATATTTACTAAGAGCAAGAGACTATACAAGAATTGTTGCTTATCTTCCTTAAAAACTGAATAAGATTGATTTCCCTGCCCTCTATAATAGTTTAGCCCTGCACCAATACTGGCAAGAAGCAACATGCCAACTAAATAATAGAAGCAGTTTTGATTTAACATCAAGGCCCAAGTAGATAAACTTAAACAAGAACAGCTGCTAAGACCAAAAACTGTCAGCAATAACAAAACTCGAATTTGCTTTTTCATTTTTTCCATCATTCTTCCTCCATACTTGCTCTTATTATATGCTAGAAAGCCTCACCATTGCTAGAATATTTCTCAACTGTCAGTTTTCTACTCTAAAATGCAAAAAAGTTTGACGCAAGTATCCCTTACATCAAACTTTTACTATTTCTCTTCAAACCAAAGAGCAATTTCTCGCTTAGCTGACTCTTCTGAATCTGAACCATGCACAACATTTTGGATAACCTCATTTTCTCCAGCAGCTTTTGCAAAATCACCTCGAATAGTTCCTGGTAAAGCTTCTTCTGGACGAGTTGCACCCATCATAGTCCGCCAAGTTTCAATTACTTTGGGACCAGAAATGATACCTACAAGAACCGGTCCTGAAGTCATAAATTCACGAATCGGTGGGTAAAAACTTTGACCAACCAAGTCCTGATAGTGCTGATCAATTAACCCTTCTGAAACCTTTGTACGCAACTCCAATTTTTCGATTGTAAATCCACGTTGTTCGATGCGTTTCAACACCTCACCCACTAATCCTCTTTTTACACCGTCTGGTTTAATGATAAAAAATGTTTGTTCCATACCTGTCTCCTTTGTCAGCTTCTTTCTTTTATACTCTTCGAAAATCTCTTCAAACCACGTCAACGTCGCCTTACCGTAGGTATGGTTACTGACTTCGTCAGTTCTATCCACAACCTCAAAACAGTGTTTTGAGCTGACTTCGTCAGTTCTATCTACAACCTCAAAGCAGTGCTTTGAGCAACCTACGGCTAGTTTCCTAGTTTGCTCTTTGATTTTCATTGAGTATTATTTTACCACATTTCATGGAAAAATGGAGAAAGTTTTCAGAAAAGAGAAAGAGAACCCGAAGGCTCTCTCATTCTCTTTTATTCTACTGTTTCTTCCACAGTTTCAACGGCAGTATCCACAACTACTTCTGTTATTTCTTCATCCCCTTCTTCCTCTACTGGAGGATTAAGGTATTCTTCTTCGTTGATAGCATGTGGTTCAAGGTTACGGTAACGGGCCATACCAGTACCAGCTGGGATGATCTTACCGATGATAACATTTTCCTTAAGTCCAAGGAGATGGTCTTTCTTACCACGGATAGCCGCATCAGTAAGGACACGAGTTGTTTCCTGGAAGGAAGCCGCTGACAAGAAACTATTTGTTTCAAGTGAGGCTTTGGTAATTCCCATAAGAACTGGGCGACCTGTCGCTGGAACTCCACCTGCAATAAGGACATCTTTGTTGGCATCTGTAAAGTCATTGATATCCATGAGGGTACCCATGAGAAGATCTGTGTCACCTGGATCCATGACACGGACTTTACGGATCATTTGACGAACCATTACCTCGATATGTTTGTCACCGATTTCTACCCCTTGGCTACGGTAAACTTTTTGTACTTCACCGAGAAGGTAAGTTTCAACTGACAAGACATCACGAACTGCAAGGAGACGTTTTGGTTGGATAGAACCTTCTGTAAGAGCAGCACCACGCGCTACTTGGTCTCCAACTTCAACACGCATACGAGCTGTAAATGGAACGACGTATTCACCTTCGCCAGTTTCACCCTTAACAAAGACTTTCTTAGTACGAGTTGATGCATCTTCTTCGATAGCAGTAACTTGTCCTTTAACCTCTGTGATAACCGCTTCCCCTTTAGGATTGCGGGCTTCAAAGATTTCTTGGACACGAGGAAGACCCTGAGTGATATCGGTATTTGAGGCAACCCCACCCGTGTGGAAGGTACGCATTGTAAGCTGTGTACCAGGTTCCCCGATAGATTGGGCAGCGATTGTACCAACTGCTTCACCAACTTCAACCGCATCACCAGTCGCCAAGTTGATACCGTAACAGTGACGACAGACACCATGACGAGTGTTACATGTAAATACAGAGCGGATAGTCACTTCTTCCACACCAGCATTAACAATTTCACGCGCCTTGTCTTCTGTAATCAACTCATTTGGACCAATAATCACTGCACCAGTTTCTGGATGTTTAACAGTTTTCTTAGTGTAACGACCATTGAGACGCTCTTCGAGTGACTCGATCATTTCTTTTCCTTCTGCGATAGAGCGGATCAAGAGACCACGGTCAGTTCCACAGTCGTCCTCACGGATGATAACGTCTTGGGCAACGTCAACCAAACGACGTGTCAAGTAACCTGAGTCGGCTGTCTTAAGGGCCGTATCGGTCATACCTTTACGCGCACCGTGAGTTGAGAAGAACATTTCGAGTACTGACAAACCTTCGCGGAAGTTTGAAAGGATTGGCAATTCCATGATACGTCCATTCGGAGCAGCCATCAGACCACGCATACCGGCAAGCTGTGAGAAGTTTGAGATGTTACCACGGGCTCCAGAGTCCATCATCATAACGATTGGGTTCTTAGGATCTTGGTTGGCAATCAAGCGTTTCTCAAGTTTTTCACGGGCAGCACGCCATTCAGCTGTAACAGCATTGTAACGCTCGTCATCTGTGATCATACCACGACGGAATTGTTTTGTGATTTGTTCTACACGTTTGTGTGATTCTTCAATGATTTCAGCCTTGTCGTCAACGACTGGGATATCGGCAATACCCACTGTCAATCCTGCAAGAGTTGAGTGGTGGTAACCGAGGTTCTTCATACGGTCAAGTAGGGCAGAAGTTTCTGTCGTACGGAAACGTTTGAAGATTTCAGCGATGATATTTCCAAGGTTTTTCTTCTTGAAAGGAGGGTTAAGTTCAAGATTGCTGATAGCTTCCTTGATATCTCCACCAAGTGGCAAGAAGTATTTAGCTGGAACGCCTTCTGTCAAGTTGGCATTGTTTGGTTCTTGCAAGTATGGTAGACCCTCTGGCATGATGTCGTTGAAGAGGATTTTACCAACTGTTGTAAGCAAGACCTTGTGTTTTTGCTCTTCTGTCCAAGGTTTGTTGAGGCTGTCTGTTGCAATACCAACACGTGAGTGAAGGTGAACATAACCATTACGGTAAGCCATAACCGCTTCATCACGGTCCTTGAAGACCATTCCTTCACCTTCACGACCAGCTTCTTCCATGGTCAAGTAGTAGTTACCCAAAACCATATCCTGAGATGGAGTAACAACTGGTTTACCATCTTTCGGGTTCAAGATGTGCTCAGCAGCTAGCATCAAGATACGAGCTTCTGCTTGGGCTTCTTCTGAAAGCGGTACGTGGATGGCCATTTGGTCCCCGTCAAAGTCGGCATTGTAGGCTTCACAGACAAGCGGATGTAAGCGAAGAGCCTTACCATCAATCAAGACTGGCTCGAAGGCTTGGATACCCAAACGGTGAAGGGTAGGTGCGCGGTTCAAAAGTACTGGGTGTTCTTTGATCACTTCTTCAAGGATATCCCAGATACGCTCATCTCCGCGTTCGACCAAGCGTTTAGCAGCTTTGACGTTTTGCACAATATCACGGGCAACGATTTCTCGCATAACGAATGGTTTAAAGAGCTCAATCGCCATTTCACGTGGCACACCACATTGGTACATCTTAAGCGTTGGACCAACGGCGATAACGGAACGTCCTGAGAAGTCAACACGTTTACCGAGCAAGTTTTGACGGAAGCGTCCTTGTTTACCTTTAAGCATGTGGCTCAATGATTTAAGAGGACGGCTACCTGGTCCTGTGATTGGACGACCACGACGACCATTGTCAATCAAAGCGTCAACCGCTTCTTGAAGCATACGCTTCTCATTTTGAACGATGATACCTGGTGCATTCAACTCAAGCAAACGAGCCAAACGATTGTTACGGTTGATAACACGGCGGTAAAGGTCATTCAAGTCAGATGAGGCAAAACGGCCACCATCCAACTGCAACATTGGACGAAGATCTGGTGGAATAACTGGAAGGATGTTGAGAATCATCCATTCCGGTTTGTTTCCAGATTTGTAAAAGGCATCCAAAACATCCAAACGACGGATAGCTTTGACACGTTTTTGTCCAGTAGCTGTTTTTAACTCTTCTTTGAGTTCAGCAATTTCTTTTTCAAGATCTACTTGTTTTAAAAGGTCTTGGATGGCTTCGGCACCCATCTTGGCAACGAATGATCCATAGCCATACTCACGCAAGCGCTCACGGTATTCGCGCTCTGTCATGATAGACTTGTGCTCAAGTGGTGTATCCTTAGGATCAATCACCACATAAGCCGCAAAGTAGATAACTTCCTCGAGGGCACGAGGGCTCATATCAAGGGTCAAGCCCATACGGCTTGGAATCCCCTTGAAGTACCAGATGTGAGATACAGGAGCTTTCAATTCGATATGCCCCATACGCTCACGACGAACTTTTGTACGCGTTACTTCAACCCCACAACGGTCACAAACAATTCCTCTGTAACGAATGCGTTTGTACTTACCACAAGCACATTCCCAGTCTTTTGTAGGACCAAAGATAACTTCATCAAAGAGTCCTTCACGTTCTGGTTTCAAAGTACGGTAATTGATTGTTTCAGGTTTTTTGACTTCTCCATAAGACCATGAACGGACTTTGCTTGGAGAAGCTAGGGTGATTTGCATACTTTTAAAACGATTTACATCAACCACTATTTCTTCCCTTTCTATTCTAAGTGAACTGCTTATTCTTATTCAGCAGCTTCTTCTGTTGCTTCCGCTTTTGTTGCTTTCTCAGCTTCTTCAGCTTCAAAGGCTGCTTTAGCCTCTTGTGCTGCTTTTTCGCGGGCTTTTTCAAGGTCATCTACGTGGATGACATCTTCGTCCATTCCTTCATCCAAGTCGCGAAGTTCCACTTCTTGGTCATCTTCGTCTAGGACACGCATGTCAAGACCAAGAGATTGCAATTCTTTGACAAGAACTCGGAAGGATTCTGGAACACCTGGTTTTGGAATTGGTTTTCCTTTTGTAATGGCTTCATAAGCTTTCAAACGTCCGTTGATATCGTCAGACTTGTAAGTCAAGATTTCTTGGAGGACATTTGAGGCACCGTAGGCTTCAAGAGCCCAAACCTCCATCTCACCGAAACGTTGTCCACCAAACTGAGCTTTACCTCCGAGTGGTTGTTGGGTAACGGTTGAGTAAGGTCCGACTGAACGCGCGTGCAATTTATCATCAACCATGTGGTGGAGTTTGATCATGTACATGACTCCGACAGAAACACGGTTATCAAATGGTTCACCAGTACGTCCATCGTAAAGGATCGTTTTGGCATCGCTATCCATACCTGCTTCTTTAACAGTTGACCAAAGGTCTTCTGAACTTGCTCCGTCAAAGACTGGTGTTGCGATGTGAATACCAAGAGTACGAGCAGCCATACCAAGGTGAAGCTCCATAACCTGACCGATATTCATACGTGATGGCACCCCAAGTGGGTTCAACATGATATCGACTGGAGTTCCGTCTGGAAGATAAGGCATGTCTTCTACAGGAACGATACGAGAGACAACCCCTTTATTTCCGTGACGTCCGGCCATCTTATCTCCAACCTTGATCTTACGTTTTTGAGCGATGTAGACGCGAACCAGCATATTAACACCTGATTGCAATTCATCTCCATTTGCACGTGTAAAGATCTTAACATCACGAACGACACCATCAGCACCGTGTGGTACACGAAGAGAAGTATCACGTACTTCACGTGACTTGTCTCCAAAGATAGCGTGTAAGAGACGTTCTTCAGCTGAAAGGTCTTTCTCACCCTTAGGTGTTACTTTACCTACAAGGATATCACCTTCTTTAACCTCGGCACCGATACGGATAATACCCATTTCGTCAAGGTCTTTAAGGGCATCTTCACCAACGTTTGGAATTTCACGAGTAATTTCTTCAGGCCCAAGCTTTGTATCGCGTGTTTCTGATTCGTATTCTTCAAGGTGGACAGATGTGTAGACATCGTCTTTAACCAAGCGTTCGCTCATGATAACAGCATCCTCGAAGTTGTAACCTTCCCAAGTCATGTAGGCAACGATTGGGTTTTGTCCAAGCGCCATTTCTCCATTTTCCATAGAAGGTCCGTCAGCAATGAAATCGCCTTTTTCAACGACATCGCCAACTTTTACGAGAGTGCGTTGGTTGTAAGCAGTACCTGAGTTTGAACGACGGAATTTTTGGATGTGGTAAACGTCCAATGAACCATCTTCACGACGAACTTCTACCTTGTCAGCATCTGCATAGGTAACTTTACCGTCATACTGAGCAATCACAGCAGCTCCTGAATCGTGGGCTGCTTGGTATTCCATACCAGTACCAACGTAAGGTGCTTTAGGATTAATCAATGGTACAGCCTGACGTTGCATGTTGGCTCCCATAAGGGCACGGTTGGAGTCATCGTTTTCCAAGAAAGGAATACATGCTGTCGCAACGGCAACTACCTGTTTTGGTGATACGTCCATATAGTCAACAACATTAGCTGGATACTCTTGGTTGACCCCTTGGTGACGACCCATGACAACTTTCTCAGCAAATGTTCCATCTTCATTCAGACGAGAATTAGCCTGTGCTACAGTAAATTCATCTTCTTCATCGGCTGTCAACCAAACGATTTCGTTCGTAACAACACCTGTTTCACGGTCAACTTTACGGTATGGTGTTTGAACAAAACCATATTTGTTCAAGTGTCCGTAAGATGACAAGTTATTGATCAAACCGATGTTAGGTCCTTCAGGTGTCTCGATTGGACACATACGACCGTAGTGAGTGTAGTGCACGTCACGTACTTCATATCCAGCACGGTCACGTGTCAAACCACCAGGCCCCAAGGCTGACAAACGGCGTTTGTGAGACAACTCAGAAAGTGGGTTGTGTTGGTCCATGAACTGTGACAACTGTGATGAACCAAAGAATTCTTTAACCGCAGCTGTTACAGGACGGATATTGATAATTTGTTGTGGTGTCAAGACTTCGTTATCTTGAACAGACATACGTTCACGGACATTACGTTCCATACGAGAAAGTCCAAGACGTACTTGGTTAGCAAGCAATTCACCAACCGCACGGATACGACGGTTTCCAAGGTGGTCAATATCATCTACACGGCCAAGTCCTTCAGCCAAGTTGAGGAAGTAACTCATCTCAGCAAGGATATCTGCAGGAGTGACGATACGAACCTTGTCATCTGGATTAGCATTACCGATGATCGTTACAACACGGTCTGGATCAGTTGGAGCAACAACCTTGAATTTTTGAAGAACAACTGGCTCAGTCACAACAGCTGCATCATTTGGAATGTAAACAATCTTGTTCAAATCACCATCCAAATGGCTTTCAATGCTTTCAATCACACTACGAGTCATGATTGTTCCAGCTTCTACCAAGATTTCTCCTGTTTCAGAGTCTACCAATGGCTCAGCAATAGTTTGGTTAAGCAAGCGTGTTTTAACATTGAGTTTTTTATTGATTTTGTAACGACCAACTGCTGCTAAATCATAGCGACGTGGGTCAAAGAAGCGTGCCACAAGCAAGCTACGTGAGCTTTCAGCAGTCTTAGGCTCACCTGGACGAAGGCGTTCGTAAATTTCTTTCAAGGCTTCGTCTGTACGAGAGTCCATTGGGTTCTTATGGATATCTTTTTCAACAGTGTTGCGAACCAATTCGCTATCACCAAAGATATCAAAGATTTCATCATCACCTGAGAAACCAAGCGCACGAACCAATGTCGTAAATGGAATCTTACGAGTACGGTCGATACGAGTGTAGGCGATATCTTTTGAGTCGCTTTCAAGTTCCAACCAAGCTCCACGGTTAGGGATAACAGTTGAACCGTAGCCCACTTTACCGTTTTTATCAACTTTATCGTTAAAGTAAACACCTGGTGAACGGACCAACTGAGAAACGATAATACGTTCACCACCATTGATGATGAAAGTACCCATTTCTGTCATGATTGGGAAATCACCAAAGAAAACTTCTTGGGTCTTGATTTCGCCTGTTTCTTTATTGATCAAGCGGAAGGTTACAAAAATTGGTGCTGAGTAGCTAGCATCGTGGATACGAGCTTCTTCTAGCGTGTATTTTGGTTCCTTGATTTCATATCCAACAAATTCCAACTCCATTGTGTCTGTGAAGTTTGAAATTGGCAATACATCTTCAAACACTTCCTTAAGACCATGGTCTAGGAAATCTTTGAATGAGTCAGTTTGAATTTCAATCAAATTTGGTAAGTCAAGAACTTCTTTGATTCTTGAAAAACTACGACGGGTACGATGTTTCCCGTATTGAACGTCATGTCCTGCCAAGATGATTCTCCTTTGTAAATAAGTTCCAAGCCTTGTCAATCAGGCTTTTCTAATCGTCATATGGTTTTAAAAACCCCTATCACCGTGTCCTCTTGATAAATTTTCAGAATCTTTAAGTCTTTGTTACAAGTACTCAAAATCCTGAAAAAAAGCACAAAAAGAGCAGCTAAATCTGACTTTTTCAGAAGATTTAACTGCTGTGAGCCTTGTCTGGACAATATTTCAGACAAAACCTACGACAAATGATTACTCATATTATACCTTATTTAGCTAGATTTTTCAAGGGGATTGATGAATTTTTGACAAAATCTTTTCCTATAAGAAATACTGGCTTAATCGTAACAAAATTTGTTGCGATTTTTTCTTTTATTTTAATTTTAGGAAAACGCTTGCATCTTATTTTACTAAGTGCTATACTGATGATAGAAATTTATTGATTGGAGAATCATTATGAGAAAAATACCATCTCAAACTGAGAAAAAAATGGTCTACAGCATCCGTTCCCTCAAAAATGGAACTGGTTCTGTCCTTATTGGAGCAAGCCTTATTCTGCTTGCCATGGCTACACCAACTATCTCAGCAAACGAAAATACACCAACCACTAACGAACCCAGCAACAGAAATACGACCTCCCTTACTCAACCTCTTACTGATGCAACAAACATCGCTGGCAAGAACGAAAGCGATTTTTCTTCACCCGATAGTGCAAACGCTTCCCTAAAGAAAACAGAAGAAAAACCTGCAACAGAGCCAACTACTCCTGCTGCAACTCCCGCCGATTCAGCCCCACAAACCGGACAAGATCGTTCAAGTGAACCAACTACTTCTACGAGTCCAGTAACGACTGAAACTAAGGCAGAAGAACCAATAGAAGACAACTACTTCCGTATCCATGTCAAAAAGCTTCCTGAAGAAAACAAGGATGCTCAAGGACTATGGACTTGGGACGATGTTGAAAAACCATCTGAAAACTGGCCTAACGGAGCCTTGTCCTTCAAGGATGCCAAAAAAGATGACTATGGCTACTACCTAGATGTCAAATTAAAGGGAGAACAAGCCAAGAAAATTAGCTTCCTCATCAATAATACAGCTGGGAAAAATCTAACCGGCGATAAATCAGTAGAAAAACTGGCACCAAAGATGAATGAGGCTTGGTTGGACCAAGATAACAAGGTTTTCTCTTACGAACCACAGCCTGCAGGAACTATTCGTGTCAACTACTACCGCACAGATGGCAACTATGACAAGAAGTCTCTCTGGTACTGGGGAGATGTGAAAGAGCCAAGTAGTGGTGAATGGCCTAATGGAACAGACTTTACGGCTACAGGCAAATATGGTCGCTATATCGATATTCCACTCAAAGATGCAGCTAAAGACCTTGGATTTTTATTACTAGACAGAAACAAACAAGGAGACGATGTGAAAATCCGTAAAGAAGATTATAAGTTCACAGATTTAAAAAATCATAGCCAAATTTTCCTAAAAGACGATGATGAATCGATTTACACAAATCCATACTATGTCCATGATATCCGTATGACAGGAGCCCAACACGTAGGCACTTCTAGCATTGAGAGTAGTTTTTCAACACTTGTCGGTGCTAAAAAAGAGGATATCCTCAAACACTCCAACATCACTAATCACCTAGGAAATAAAGTAGCTATCACCGATGTTGCAATCGATGAAGCTGGTAAGAAAGTGACCTACAGTGGAGATTTCTCGGACACAAAACATCCTTATACCGTGAGCTACAACGCTGACCAATTCACTACCAAAACAAGCTGGCGTCTGAAAGATGAGACTTATAGTTATGATGGCAAACTTGGAGCTGACCTAAAAGAAGAAGGAAAACAAGTTGATTTAACCCTTTGGTCACCAAGTGCTGACAAGGTTTCTGTCGTTGTCTACGACAAGAATAACCCTGAAAAAGTGGTTGGAACTGTCGCTCTTGAAAAAGGGGAAAGAGGAACTTGGAAACAAACTCTAGATAGCACAAACAAACTCGGAATCACAGATTTCACTGGATACTATTATCAATACCAAATCGAACGTCAAGGTAAAACTGTTCTTGCACTCGATCCTTACGCTAAGTCCCTCGCTGCTTGGAATAGTGACGATGCTAAGATTGACGATGCCCATAAAGTGGCTAAAGCCGCCTTTGTAGATCCAGCCAAACTCGGACCTCAAGACTTGACTTATGGTAAGATTCACAATTTCAAGACTCGTGAAGATGCCGTTATCTACGAAGCTCATGTGCGTGACTTTACTTCAGATCCTGCCATTGCAAAAGACTTAACCAAACCATTTGGTACCTTTGAAGCATTTATTGAAAAACTAGACTATCTCAAAGACTTGGGTGTAACCCACATCCAGCTCCTTCCAGTCTTGTCTTACTACTTTGTCAATGAATTGAAAAACCATGAACGCTTGTCTGACTATGCTTCAAGCAACAGCAACTATAACTGGGGATATGATCCTCAAAACTACTTCTCCTTGACTGGTATGTATTCAAGCGATCCTAAAAATCCAGAAAAACGAATCGCAGAATTTAAAAACCTCATCAACGAGATCCACAAACGTGGTATGGGAGCTATCCTAGATGTAGTGTATAACCATACAGCCAAGGTCGATATCTTTGAAGATTTAGAGCCAAACTACTACCACTTTATGGATGCTGATGGGACACCTCGCACTAGCTTTGGTGGTGGACGCTTGGGGACAACCCACCATATGACCAAACGACTCCTAGTTGACTCTATCAAATATCTAGTTGATACCTACAAAGTGGATGGATTCCGCTTCGATATGATGGGAGACCATGATGCAGCTTCTATTGAAGAAGCGTACAAGGCCGCACGCGCCCTCAATCCACACTTAATCATGCTTGGTGAAGGTTGGAGAACCTATGCAGGTGATGAGAACATGCCTACTAAAGCTGCTGACCAAGATTGGATGAAACATACCGATACAGTCGCTGTCTTTTCAGATGACATTCGTAACAACCTCAAGTCTGGTTATCCAAACGAAGGTCAACCTGCCTTTATCACAGGTGGCAAGCGTGATATCAACACCATCTTCAAAAATATCATTGCTCAACCAACCAACTTTGAAGCTGACAGCCCTGGAGATGTCATCCAATACATCGCAGCCCATGATAACTTGACCCTCTTTGACATCATCGCCCAGTCTATCAAAAAAGACCCAAGCAAGGCTGAGAACTATGCTGAAATCCACCGTCGTTTGCGACTTGGAAACCTCATGGTCTTGACATCTCAAGGAACTCCGTTTATCCACTCTGGTCAGGAATACGGACGTACTAAACAATTCCGTGACCCAGCCTACAAGACTCCAGTATCGGAGGATAAGGTTCCAAACAAATCTCACTTGTTGCGTGATAAGGACGGCAATCCATTTGACTATCCTTACTTCATCCATGACTCTTACGATTCGAGTGATGCTATTAACAAGTTTGACTGGACTAAGGCTACAGATGGAAAAGCATATCCTGAAAATGTCAAGAGCCGTGACTATATGAAAGGGTTGATTGCTCTTCGTCAATCTACAGATGCCTTCCGACTTAAGAGTCTCCAAGATATCAAAGACCGTGTCCACCTCATCACTGTCCCAGGCCAAAATGGTGTGGCAAAAGAGGACGTAGTAATTGGCTACCAAATCACTGCTCCAAATGGAGACATCTACGCAGTCTTTGTCAATGCGGACGAAAAAGCTCGCGAATTTAATTTGGGAACTGCCTTTGCCCACCTCAGAAATGCTGAAGTTTTAGCAGATGAAAACCAAGCAGGGCCAGTAGGAATTGCCAACCCGAAAGGACTCGAATGGACTGAAAAAGGCTTGAAATTAAATGCCCTTACAGCTACTGTTCTTAGAATCTCTCAAGGCGGTGCCATCGTTGCCCCAGCTGTGGAAGAAAAACCAGAATTTGACCTTTCTAGCTTAAAACAAGAACAAGGGCAATATAATATCCAAGACAATATGTCAAACCGAGTAGTCAAACCGGAACAGCAAACTCCAGCTCCACAAACTAAACCTGATTCTGCAAAACCAGATGCAAAAGTAGCTGATGCAGAAAATAAACCTAGCCAAGCTACAGCTGATTCACAAGCTGAACAACCAGCACAAGAAGCACAAGCATCATCTGTAAGTGAAGCTGTTCAAAACGAATCAGTAGAAAACCCTAGCAAGGAAAATATACCTGCGCCTCTAGCTAAACAAGCTGAACTTCCAAATACAGGAACCAAAAACGATCACAAACTCCTGTTTGCAGGAATTAGTCTCCTTGCCCTTCTAGGTCTCGGGTTCTTACTAAAAAACAAAAAAGAGAACTAAACTAGCCCTCCTATAGAACAATCCCCCAAGCATTAAAGCTCGGGGGATTAATTTTTGCCCTGATAATCCTATCTGTCAAATCATATATTCCACACTATAGGTCGCATCCGAGAGTATTCGTGCCAAAAATTGCTTGGTTCTTTCTTCTTTTGGACGACTAAAGAAATCATGGGCATTATTTTCTTCAACAATTTTCCCACCATCCATAAAAATGACATGGTTGGCTACATCTCTGGCAAAACCCATCTCATGAGTCACTACTACCATAGTAACTCCTTCTTTAGCTAACTGTTTTAAAACATCTAAAACATCTCCTACCAACTCTGGATCCAAGGCCGATGTCGGCTCATCTAATAAAATGACCTCTGGTTTCACAGCGATGGCACGCGCAATGCCAATTCGTTGTTGCTGGCCTCCAGAAAGCTGAGAAGGATAATAATCTTTATAAGCTAGTAAACCAACTTTTTCTAAGGCAGCTTCCGCACGTTTGGTTGCTTCTTCCTTAGGAATTTTCCGAGCAATAATCAAGCCCTCCAAAATATTTTCCAAGGCCGTTTTATTAGCAAATAAATTATAATGTTGAAAAACAAAGGCAGTCTTCTGGCGAATTTCTAAAATATCTTTTTTGGTCAATTTGCCAAGATCGTATTCTTTATCAGCAAGCTTCAAAGAGCCACTATCGGCTTTTTCTAAATGATTGAGACATCTGAGAAAAGTCGTTTTACCTGATCCAGATGGCCCCAATATTACAACCACATCCCCTTGGTTGACCTTGAGATTAACATCTTCTAGGACTTGTCTGTCTCCAAATTTTTTTGCAACATGTTCTACTTGTAACATTGTCTCCTCCTATGCTAAACCTGTACGGGGCACCACTTGTCCCTGTTCTCTTCGAATATAGCGTTTCTCTAAGATTGAAAAGCCCCATTGAATCAATCCGCAAATAAGAATGTACTGTAAAAAGATCACAAAATAGGATTCAAAATACTGATAACCATAAGATGCTTCAACACGGGCAATAGCTGTAATATCCTTAATGGTCATCACAAAGACCAAAGAGGTTCCTTTTACAATATTTATAACTAGATTAGCCAGATTGGGCAGGGCTGATCGCAAGGCCTGTGGAAAAATAATCCTCACATAAGCTTGACTAGTGGTTAAGCCAATCGCTTGTGCAGCTTCTAATTGTCCCTTATCCACAGTCAAAATAGCCGAACGTAAGATTTCTGATAAACTACCTGTCGTCATCAAACTATAGATAATAAAAGCATAATAGATCGGATTGAGTTTAAAGATATCAACATCACTTCCTATGCTTTTGAGAAATTGATTGAGCAAACTCGGAAACAAACTATAAAAGAAAAGAATCAGCAAAATCGGAGGTGTTGCTCTTATAAAAGCTAGATACACGAGAGAGAAAGTTCGAACACCTTTGACTTTATATATTTGTCCCAGAGCTAAAAACAAGGCTGGTAGAAAACTTAAGACCATGGCTACAATCATGATAATCAAGGTGGTCGGTACCCCTTTTAAGGTCTCTAAAAAGGTTTTTGCAATATAGTCTAAATCCATATCCTATCTCCCTTTCGTTTCCAAAGATTTTTCTAACAAGCGACTCAAGAAGGAAACAGCTAAGGCTACACCCCAATAAAGAATGGCAACCGCTGTATAGGTTTCAAGAGAGTAATTCCCCAAATTACGACTGATTAAGAGATTCCCAGCCCCCATGACATCCACAAAACCAATCGTATATGCTAGGGCAGCGTCCCGCATCAAATTTAGAATAGCGGTCGTCATATTTGGAAGAGCCACTTGAAAAGCCTGAGGAAAAATGATTCTCCAAAATGTCTGACTAGGGGTCAGACCAATACTGACTCCAGCTTCCATCTGACCTTTGGGAATTGCCTGATAAGAAGCCTTAAACACTTCTGCAATGATAGCCGCAAATAGCAAGACCATGGTGAATAAGACGAAGACCGTCTTAGACCAGTTGTTGATATCTAAATTCAACCACCATTTTAAAAATTCAGGTAAACCATAAAAGACAAGGAATAGTAAAACAATAGGAGGAGTACAGCGAAGAGTGAAAATATAACCCTTAGAAAGACCTGCAAAAGTCTTATCTTCTCCCACTTGAGCCCAAGCCAGTAAGCCACCGAAAAGGGAACCGAGGATTGTAGTAAAAAAGAGAATGGACAAGGTCATCGGAAGAGCCTGCCATAAGGTTGGTAAAAATTGGAACACTCTTGAAAAATCATATGAAACCATATAAACCTCTTTCTAATACTCAATAAAAATCAAAAAGCAAACTAGCCGCAGGTTGCTCAAAACAGTGTTTTGAGGTTGTGGATAGAACTGACGAAGTCAGTAACCATACCTACGGCAAGGCGACGTTGACGCGGTTTGAAGAGATTTTCGAAGAGTATAACATGCCTGATTGTTCATCTAATCTTTATCAACGTAGCTAAAGACGTCTTCTTTAAAGTATTTTTGAGAAAGCTTAGCTAAAGTACCGTCTTCTTTTAATTCTTTAATCGCTTTTTCATACTCTTTAGCAAACTTCTCACCCTTTTCATCACGGTGAATTAATGGATAGGTTGGAATTCCTTTATAAGGGAACCAACTAAGTTTGTCCGCATATTGGTGGTAAGAACCATCCTCTGCTGTCACTGCTTTTTCAAAAGACAACTTGATATCAAAGAAGGCATCATATCGTCCTTCTAAAACCCAAGCATAAGCATCTGCCACCTTGAAGGATTCAGCAGCTGTCAACTCAATTGGTGTATCCTTATGCTTCTCGTTATAACTATTGATGACATTCCACTGGGCATTTTGAGGAGAGATGGGTACTAATTTTCCTTTATTTTTGGCAAAATCATCAATATTCTTATATTTGGCTTCATCTTCTTTTCTAACAGTAAAACCAATAATGCTGGCTCCTACTGGCTCAGATGGAATAATAAATTTCTTAGCCCGTTCATCTGTATACCAAGCACCTTTAGTTCCAATATCGTACTTGCCAGACTCAAGTCCAATCAAGAGATCATCATCACTAGTTCCAGTATACTCAAATTTATAATCTGCTAATTTCTCATCAACCGCCTTTAAAACAGCGACTTCATAACCATCTGATTCCCCTTTTTCGTCAATAAAATCATAAGGGACATAGTTTTGAGTATGGGCAACTTTTAAAGTTGTTACTTGTCCAGATGAAACTGCATCTGCACCTTTAGCAGATGCTCCCGCCAAAGTTCTACCAATAATCGTTGCTCCAAGCACTGCCGCAACCGCAACTCCACCAATAATCCATGTTTTCTTACTCATATTCTTCTCCTTTATTTATCTAATGCCTCTCTCACCCACTGGATACGCTCCACTGCAATATCACTCGGAATGGTACAATCTGCTCCAAGTATGAAGCCCTCTTTTCCTGTTTCTTCTACCAATCGTTTGGTTTCAGCTTGAATTTCTTCCTTACTGCCTCGATAAAGAAGGCCATCTTCACCGTTTTCAAATCCTCCCAGAACAGCACGACCCTTGAAAATCTCACGACCTTCTTTTAGGCTAATTCCTTCTGGACCAACTGCCCAGTTAAAAACATGAGCTGGATAGTCGGCAAAGATATGAATATCGTTTCGAGCTCCTTCATAGCCACAGATATGAAGGATATTTACCCCACCAACCGACTTAGCCGCTTTTAAAACAGTCAGTTCACTCGGCGCAATAATCTCCTGATAGGCTTCAGCAGAGACACGCGCATCCTGAATACTTTGCACACTGAGATAAATACCGTCTGCTCCTGCATCTTTAATAATAGCTTGACTCAAGCTAGCGATATCTTGCGCAATCACATCAAGGACTTTTTTCAATTTCTGAGAATCTTGAACTAAGAAATCTGCAATGAGATCATCTCCACCAGACACTTCTCCAAGTAACCATTTGAGGTAGGTCACAGGCGCAAAAATATTGTAAATAGCAACAATATCTTCCGTAAACTCCTGCTTAATCTTCTTCACTAATTCTACCTGCTCTCTAATCCACGGATGATCTTCACCCAGAGGTTGAATCTCTGCCAACTCTTGGAGTGACTTTCCTTTGGCAATAACTGGATTTGGATAAGCAAAATAGCCATCACTCATCAACTTGATAAAGTCTGGATGTAGGTCACGGATAAAACGTTTGTGACCTTGTATGTTCTTTTCAATAATCACAGGATTGGAAAATCCCTTTAACCATTCCTCTTCTGATGTAAAGTGGTGCCAAAAACCTACAGGTACACGGTCAACCACTTCTCCTCTAAATGCTTTTAAAACCCATTCTCTTTTTTCTGACATCTCTATTCTCCATTTCTTTCTTTTTCAACTAATAAAACACTGGCAATATCATTGGTTTGAATAAAGCGAAGACTTCTCTTCTGAAAATCCTGAATCCCATGACAACTTGGCCCTTCCTTACAAGTAAGTCCCTTTGTAAGACTGATCGCAAGTAAGATGACAAAGCCGAGGGCCGTCCCTACCAATAGCCACTTTTTCCTTTTCATAATGCCCTCCTATTCTAAAATAGCAGCCTGACGAATCCAGTCCAATCGTTCTAATTCAAAGTCATCTGGAACCGTGCAATCCGCTCCAAGAAGGACTCCTCTAGTCCCAGCTTCAGCCAACAAGCGTTTGGTTTCCTCTTGTAGTTTAGCCTTGCTACCTCCATAAAGCAGGCTCTGCTTTCCATTTTCAAAACCACCCAAGACCGCTTTGCCATGAAATAGCTCCTGACCTTGAGGTAAGCTGACTGCTTCATGGTGGGTTGCCCAATTGAAAACTTGGGCTGGATAATCTTTGAAAATAGTCACATTGTTACTGGCACCTTGGAAACCGCAGATATGCAGGATATTGACCCCACCTGCCTGATTAGCAGCTTCTAAAACCTTTATGTTGCTTGGCTCAATATAGGTCTGATACAATTCTGCTGTGATGCGCTCATCCTGAATTTCTTGTGTACTGAGGTAAATCCCATCTGCTCCACAATCCTGAATGATTGCCTTGGTTAGGATTGCGATATCCTCAGCTATTACATCTAAAATCTCCCTGAATAGCTCTGGATTTTCGAGTAATAGATTAGCAACCTCCTTATCACCTCTAGAAGTCTCTGTACGAAACCAACGTTTCAGGTAGGAAATCGGAGAAAAGATATTGTAGAATGAAGCAATGTCCTCAGTGAAGGTTGCTCGAATAGCTTCTACCACTTCTACTTGTTGCTGAATCCAAGGATGGTTTTCACCAATCGACTCAATAGAAGCCAGCTCCTGAATACTTGAAACCAAAGGACTGTAGACATTACTTGGATAAATGAAAAATCCGTCACTCATCATTTTGACAAAATCAGGATGAATTCTTTCAACGTACTTCCGATGTCCCTCTACACTTTTTTGAAAGATACGTGGGTTATTTAAACCTTGCCCTTTTTCCTCCAGTGTTACAAAATGAAACCAAAAGCCTACAGGAACTCGTTCCACCTCTTCTCCTCGGATGGCTTTAAAAACTAGCTCTCTTTTACTTGTCATACTTTTCTCCTTCCATTTGGATTGAAACCATCTTACCACTCCTTTTGACCTTTTCCCAATATATATTGACTATCGACTTGATTGATATTGTTTATATCAATAACGAAAAAATCTCTGGAAAGCTTGATTTTACTAGCTTTTCAGAGATTCTTTTTTGTTTATTGCTTTTTTAAAATAGTTGTTATATAGATTTTTTATCAGCCTGATTAGGATTTTTTATTAAGCCTCTTTCATGGCAAAATAAGCCCGTACTTTGGGTACAACTTGTGTACCGAAGAGTTCAATAGCTCTCAGGACTTGTTCATGAGGCATAGAACCAAGAGGTAGGTGCAACATAAAGCGATCCAAACCTAAGTCTTCAATCATGCGAATCAATTTTTCGGCCACCTGATCTGAATTGCCCACAAACATAGCACCATTTGGCCCAACTTGCTCCAAATATTGCTCATAACGCAATTCCTGCCAGTGCGGACGGTCTTTGGAAATAGCATCCACCACTTGCTTAGTCGGATGGAAATAATCTTTTACAGCCTGCTCACCATCTTCAGCAATCCAACCCCAAGAATGAGCTCCAACCTTTAGTTCCTGACTGGCATAACCCGCTTCGCTTCCAATCTCACGATAAGCCTGAATCAACTTTTTAAAATAACGCGGATTGCCACCAATAATAGCATAAACAATCGGTAGACCAGCCTGAGCAATCTTCACAGTTGATTCGACATGACCACCTGTCGCTATCCACAAGGGCAATTTGTCCTGAACTGGACGAGGATAAACTTCTTTGCCAGAGATTGTTTGGGTCAATCGACCTTGCCAATCTAGTTTTATCTTTTCATTGACTAATTGAAGCAAGTCTAATTTCTCATCAAAAAGAGCTTCGTAGTCTTTCAAATCATAGCCAAACAAGGGAAAAGATTCCGTGAAAGAACCCCTTCCGGCCATAATCTCCGCACGTCCATTTGACAAAGCATCGATAGTGGCATATTGTTGGAACAATCGAATCGGATCCATACTTGAGAGAATGCTGACTGCACTGGTCAAACGAATCTTCTTGGTATTGACTGCCCCAGCTGCCAGAACAATCTCTGGCGCAGATATCGCAAAATCCGCTCGATGGTGCTCACCAATCCCATACACATCCAAACCAACCTTGTCAGCCAGTTCAATCTCTGCCAGCAACTGGCGAATGCGTTCAGCATGACTGTAAGTTTGCCCAGTCCCTTCAAGCTCCGTTGTTTCTCCAAATGTTGAAATTCCCAATTCTACCACAGTGATTCTCCTTGTCTATTCCGGTCCTTCATTTTGAAAAATTATTCTAACACGAATCTTGAGTACAAGCAACCCATTTGCTCACAAGAAAAAGCCTAGATAACTAGACTTTTTTAGCTTATTCTACCGTTACTGATTTAGCAAGATTACGTGGTTTGTCCACATCAAGGCCACGGTGGAGTGTTGCAAAATAAGCGACTAATTGCGTTGGCACAACCATTGAAATTGGTGAGAGGTAAGGGTGGACGGTCGTAAGAACGATGTCGTCTGTATCTTTGGCAACATTTTCTTCTGCAATAGTGAGAACCTTGGCACCACGGGCTGCCACTTCTTGGATATTTCCACGAGTGTGGTTGGCAAGGACTGGATCTGACAAGAGAGCCAAAACAGGCGTTCCTTCTTCAATCAAGGCAATAGTTCCGTGCTTGAGTTCTCCTGCCGCAAAGCCTTCACACTGGATGTAAGAAATCTCTTTGAGTTTAAGGCTTGCTTCCATAGCTACGTAGTAATCTTGACCACGCCCAATATAAAAGGCGTTGCGAGTTGTTTCAAGAAGCTCACGAACCTTGGCTTCAATGGTTTCTTTCTCTGAAAGAGTTGATTCGATAGACTGAGCTACGATTGACAACTCATGAACCAAGTCAAAGACTTGTGCTTTAGCATTGCCATTTGCTTCTCCTACTGCTTTTGCAAGAAAAGCAAGGGCTGCAATTTGTGCTGTATAAGCCTTTGTTGATGCTACGGCAATTTCAGGACCTGCATGAAGGAGCATGGTATGATTGGCTTCACGTGAAAGAGTTGAACCTGGTACGTTTGTCACTGTCAAGCTTGGGATTCCCATTTCATTAGCCTTGACCAAAACCTGACGGCTATCCGCCGTTTCACCAGACTGACTGATAAAGATGAAGAGTGGTTTCTTGCTGAGAAGTGGCATACCGTAACCCCACTCAGATGAAATTCCAAGTTCAACTGGTGTATCTGTCAATTCTTCCAACATTTTCTTAGAAGCAAATCCTGCGTGGTAAGATGTCCCAGCTGCAAGGATGTAGATACGGTCTGCGTCTTGAACAGCCTGGATGATAGCTGGGTCTACTACTACTTGACCAGCCTCATCTGTGTAGGCTTGGATTAGTTTACGCATAACAGTTGGTTGCTCGTCAATTTCCTTAAGCATGTAGTAAGGGTAAGTTCCTTTACCGATATCTGACAAGTCTAGCTCAGCAGTGTAGCTAGCACGCTCACGACGATTTCCATCATAGTCTTGAACTTCCACACTATCAGCCTTGACGATTACCAACTCTTGGTCATGAATTTCCATGTATTGGTTGGTTTCACGAATCATAGCCATAGCATCTGAGCATACCATGTTATAACCTTCACCAAGACCAATCAAGAGTGGTGATTTATTTTTAGCTACGTAGATGACTTCAGGATCTTGTGAGTCAACCAAGGCAAAAGCATAAGAACCACGGATGATGTGAAGAGCTTTTTTGAAGGCTTCAAGAACAGAGAGACCTTCTTCTTCCGCAAATTTTCCAATCAAGTGAACAGCGATTTCAGTATCTGTTTGCCCCTTAAAGTGGTGACCTGCAAGGTATTCTTCCTTGATTTCAAGGTAGTTCTCAATGACCCCATTGTGCACCAAAACAAAACGTTCAGTCTCAGAGCGATGTGGGTGAGCATTGTCTTCCGTTGGTTTTCCGTGAGTAGCCCAACGAGTATGTCCGATACCCGTTGTCCCCTCAACACCAGCTGTCTTAGCAGACAATTCTGCGATACGACCAACAGCCTTCACCAAGTGGTTTTCAGCACCACCTAGGACAAAAATCCCCGCAGAATCATAGCCACGGTATTCGAGCTTTTCAAGCCCTTGAATCAAAATATCAGTTGCATTTGTGTTTCCAACAACACCAACAATTCCACACATAGTATATACGACACAGACCAGCTGTGCTTTCTCCTTAAAATTGGTATAGTCTAATTCCTCTTTTATAGAATCAGCAAAAACAGTATATACTTGTTTCTTTCACTTGTCAAGAGTAAAAATTGGTATAGTTCAAATTACGCTCCTGTTAGCAAAAGACTCTGACCAATTAGGATAATCAGTCAGAGTCCTTTTTAAAATCCATTATTATCGCTTAATTCCTTGAACCAGTGCCCTGATTTCTTCAGACGACGTTCTTGCGTTTCCAAGTCTAATTCGACCAAGCCATAGCGATTTTTATAGCTATTGAGCCATGACCAGCAATCGATAAAGGTCCAAATCAAGTAGCCCTTACAATTGGCTCCGTCTTCAATGGCACGGTGAAGTTCGCGAAGATGACCTTTTACAAAGTCAATACGGTAATCATCTTGAATCATTCCATTCTCACGGAATTTTTCTTCCCCTTCAACACCCATACCATTCTCTGTCAACATCCACTCGATATTACCATAATTTTCCTTGATATTTTGGGCAATGTCATAAATCCCTTGCTCATAAATCTCCCAGCCACGATGAGGATTGATTTTACGTCCAGGCATCACATAAGGCTCATAAAAATGTTCTGGCAAAAGAGGACTCTCTGGATGCTTCGCAAATCGAGGAGCCATAACACGCAAAGGTTGATAGTAGTTGACACCAAGGAAGTCCACAGTATTGTCACGAATGATATCCAACTCCTCCTCTGTAGCATCAGGCAAGAGACCGTATTCATGTAAGATTTCTACCAACTCCTGTGGATAAGTCCCCAAAACAGACGGATCTAAGAAAGATTGGGCCTGAAAAAGGTCCGCAATATTAGCAGCCTTGACATCAGCAGGATGCTGGCTACGTGGATAAGCCGGTGTCAAGTTTAAGACAATCCCAATCTTGGAATCTGGCAAAAGTTCATGACAAGCCTTAACCGCCCGACTGCTGGCCAATTGTGTATGATAAGCTACTTTAACGGCTGCCTCTGCATCCACCTTATGTGGATAATGGGCATCGTAAAAATAGCCAAATTCTACTGGAACTATTGGCTCGTTAAAGGTAATCCATTGATCCACTAAATCTCCATAAATCTCAAAACAAAAACGAGCATAGTCTTCATAGGCTGAAACAGTCGCCTTATTTTCCCAACCATCACCATCCTCTTGAAGGGCAAAAGGCAAATCAAAATGATAAAGATTGACTAAAAGACGAATCTCCTTAGCCTTAATAGCCTCAAAAACCTTACGATAGAAATCCACACCTTGAGCATTGACTTTTCCACGCCCTTGTGGAAAAATCCGTGACCACTGAATAGAAGTCCGAAAGGCCGTATGACCAGTCTCTAACAGTAGCTCAATATCCTTTTCCCAGTTTTCATAAAAGGTTGATGTTTTATCTGGACCAATCCCATTATAGTAACGATTTGGCTCCACTTGGTACCAATAATCCCAGAGATTATCTCCCTTACCGTCACCAGCTACACGTCCTTCTGTTTGTGGTCCAGAAGTAGAGGATCCCCAGACAAAATCCTTTGGAAATCTTAGCATACATTTACCTCTTTATCTACTCATTTTTCCCATTATACAGAAAAAACAAGGTAAAAACTAGTTACATTTTTTCCTTGTTTTTCTTCTGATTATAGTTTTTATTTCTTGCTGAGGATTTCAAGCGTTTCAAGCACGTTATCTGCATGAACTTCGATAGTATCACCAGTCGCTTTAATCTTAACTTCTACGATGCCATCGGCCGCTTTCTTCCCAACAGTGATACGGATTGGCAATCCAATCAAGTCGCTATCACTGAATTTGACTCCGACACGTTCGTTACGGTCATCTGTCAAGACTTCGTAACCAGCTCCCATCAAGCTTGCTTCAAGCTTTTCTGTCAAGGCTTGCGCTTCTTCATCCTTGACATTGACAGTAATCAAGTGCACATCAAATGGTGCCAATTCTTTAGGGAAGTTGATTCCCCAAGCATAACGGTATTCACCTTTTGGCGTTTTGTTAACAAAGAGGCGAGCGTGTTGCTCCATCACTGCTGAAAGGAGACGGCTGACACCGATACCGTAACATCCCATGATAATTGGCACAGCACGGCCATTTTCATCCAAAACATCTGCTCCCATGCTTGCTGAATAGCGAGTGCCGAGTTTGAAGATGTGACCAATTTCGATACCACGCGCAAAGTTAAGGACTCCTTGCCCGTCTGGAGAAATTTCCCCCTCACGAACTTCACGGATATCCACATATTCTGCAGTAAAATCACGACCTGGGTTCACACCAGTCAAGTGGTAGCCATCTTCGTTAGCACCAACAACTGCATTGCGAACATCTTGCACCTTACGATCTGCAATAATTTTAATATTCTCTGGCAAACCAACTGGTCCAAGTGAACCGAACCCTGCTTGAACAAGATTCGCCACTTCTTCTTCGCTAGCAACGTCAAAGAAATCTGCTCCCAAATGGTTTTTCAACTTAACTTCGTTGAGTTGGTCATTTCCAACTAGAAGGGCCGCAACAAGTTCACCATCTGCCATGTAGAAGAGGGTTTTGATCGTTTGTTCTTCTGGAACATTGAGGAAGGCTGCAACTTCATCGATTGATTTAACATCTGGAGTTGCCACACGAGTCACTTCTTCTTCAGCGACAACACGGTTGCTTGGTTTGTACTCGTTTGTTGCCATTTCCAAGTTGGCCGCATAGCTAGATTCACTTGAGTAAGCAATGGTATCTTCACCAGAAACCATCCATTTGAGCAATTCTGCCTTGATTTCTTCTTGCACTTCTGCAGGAATTTCGTCAAATGAGGCAACTGACTTGTCCAAGACAACCCAGCGGTCAAGGTCTGTACGAGCAGGTGTAATGGCCATAAATTCTTGGCTGTCCTTACCACCCATGGCTCCACCGTCACCAATGATAGCCTTGAAGTCTAAACCACTACGAGTAAAAATACGCTCATAAGCAGCCTTATACTCATCATAAACACTGTCCAAGCTATCATAGTTAGCGTGGAAACTGTAAGCATCCTTCATGATGAACTCACGTGTACGAAGAAGTCCATTACGTGGGCGTTTTTCATCACGATACTTAGGCTGGATTTGGTAAAGGTTGAGTGGCAATTGCTTGTAAGACTTAACAGAATCACGAACAATAGCTGTAAAGGTTTCTTCGTGAGTTGGACCTAGGATAAAGTCTGATTTTTCACGGTTTTTTAGCTTGTAAAGGTCTTCACCATAAGTTTCGTAACGACCTGATTCGCGCCACAATTCTGCACTGAGAAGGGCAGGAGCCAACATCTCAACCGCACCAATCTTGTCGAATTCTTGGCGCATGATGTTTTTAGCTTTTTCAATCACACGGTTGGCAAGTGGTAGGTAAGAATAAACACCTGCAGATACTTGACGAACATAGCCAGCTCGCAACATAAGAGCATGGCTGATAACTTGAGCATCGCTTGGCATTTCGCGAAGCGTTGGGATAGGCATTTTACTTTGTTTCATAATATTCCTCGATTATCTAAAAAAGAGTCGCATGATGTCATTCCAAGTCACAGCAATCATCAAGACAACCATGATGACCACTCCAGCCAAGGTGACATAGGTTTCAATTTCTTGTTTCAATGGTTTTCGGCGGATGGCTTCTAGGATATTGAGCACAATCTTACCACCATCCAGAGCTGGAATCGGAATAAGATTAAAAATCCCGATATTGATGGAAATCATTGCCAAGAAGTACAAGACATTCTCAATTCCATTTTTTGCAGCATCACTACTTGCCTTAAAGATAGCAACAGGTCCACCTAGCTTGTTCAAATCCGGCTGGAAAATCAGATTTTTCAATGCCGAGATAATTCGGAGAGCTGAGTCAGCAGCGGTTGTAAAACCACCTACAAACATGGACAGAAAATCTGACTTAATCCCCGGTTGAACACCTAGAAGATAGCGACCTTGATTTTCTTCTGGGGTAACCGTAACTTGTTTGTCACTACCATTTTCAGAAATAGTCACATCCAAACTTGGGGATGTCTTATCTTTGGTTTCTGTCTCCACAGCCTGAATCAAACTTTCCCAGTTACTAATTTCATGTGAGCCAATCTTGGTAATCTGTGCCGTTTCTGGCACTCCTACCTTAGCCAAAGCCCCTTGGGGCATGACATGGAACTGGTTGGTATCAACATCTCTGACACCGCCCTGCATAAAGATTAAAATCCAAAAAACAACGACACCTAAGATAAAGTTGTTCATGGGTCCTGCAAAGTTAGTAATGAGTTTCCCCCAGATAGTTGCATTTTGATATTGAACATCTAGAGGAGCAATCCGAACCTCAGTTCCGTCTGCTTCCACAACCGTTGCATCATGATCCACTGCAAATGTTTTTTCTTCTTCCAGAACCAAGCCCTTGATAAAGAGCTTGTCTTCAAAGTCAAACTGGGTCACCTGCATAGGGAGGGCCGTTTGATCTAATTTTTTACCTGAAAGATTGATGCGTTTAACCTTGCCATCCTCAGCAAGCGTCAAACTGACAGGAGTTCCTGTCTTGATTTCCGTCGTATCATCACCCCAACCAGCCATACGGACATAGCCACCCAGAGGCAAGATTCGAATGGTATAGGCCGTCCCGTCCTTGCCAATATGAGCAAAGATCTTGGGTCCCATGCCAATGGCAAATTCACGCACTAGAATCCCTGATTTCTTGGCAAAGTAGAAATGTCCGAACTCGTGCACCACTACAATAATCCCAAAAACCAGAATAAAGGTTAAAATTCCGAGCATAGTATTTCCTCCGTCTTTTGATTAAAAGAGTCCAAACAAGTGCATAATTGGAAATACAAGCAACATACTATCGAAACGATCCAAAACACCACCATGTCCAGGAATAAATTTCCCAGAATCCTTGACACCAAAGTGACGCTTGATCGAACTTTCTAGTAAATCACCAAATTGTCCAGCAATGCTAAAGAAAATAGCAAAGACTGACATCTTGTAAATTCCATACGGAAGAGCAACTGTTCTGTCAAACATCATAAAGATGATAGTTACTAAAATAGCACCTAAAATACCACCCAAGGCACCCTCAAAGGTTTTATTTGGAGAAACTGTCGGAGCTAATTTTCGTTTACCATAGTTCATCCCAACAAGATAGGCACCACTGTCTGTTGCCCAAACAATACACAAGGCTAATAGTGCCTTATCTAAACCTGCAATTCTAGCATCTAATAGAGCATTAAAACCAAAGCCCACATAGAAACTCATAGCAAGAGGGAAAACCGCATCCTCAATCGTATAGGACTTGCTAAACACAGTCGTTCCTAACATGATTGAAATCAAAACACTATAGGCAACCACATTCCCATCAACTGGCAAAAAAGTCAGGTAATTCTCCAAGGGAATGGTCAAGGCAAAGGTTGCAAAGAGGGTCAAGAGGCCCTCCATCGTCATGGTCTCTAGACCTCTCATCTTCAAAAGTTCATGCATGGCTAGCATGGCTATGATTCCAATTGCTATCTGCAGCAAGAGTCCCCCAATCATTAAAATTGGTAGGAAAATAGCCAGGGCAATCCCTGCAAACAAGGTTCTTTTCTGTAAATCCTGTGTCATATTTCCTCCTAAACTCCTCCAAATCGGCGATGACGACGATTGTAGGCAAGAATGGCTTCCTGCAAGGCCGCCTCGTCAAAATCAGGCCACAAGGTATCCGTAAAATAGAGCTCACTGTAGGCTCCCTGCCATGGAAGGAAATTGCTCAAACGCAATTCTCCACTAGTACGGATAATCAAGTCTGGGTCTCGTAAGTCCTTAGGCAAATGCTGGGTGAAGAGATAGTTGCCAATCAATTCCTCTGTGATGTCACCTGGGTTGATTTTGGCATCTAACACATCCTGGGAAATCAACTTAAGAGCCTGTGTAATCTCAGCACGTCCACCATAGTTGAGGGCAAAATTAAGAATCAAACCTGTGTTGTTCTTAGTCAATTCCTCAGCTTTAGTCAGAGCTTCAAAAGTTTGCTTAGGAAGGCGATCTGTCTCCCCAATCATTTGAATCTTAACATTATTCGCATGCAATTCCGGGACATAATTATCATAAAACTCTACTGGCAAGTTCATGATAAACTTGACTTCCTGATCTGGACGGTTCCAATTTTCCGTAGAAAAAGCATAGACCGTAATAACCTTGACGCCTAGTTTGTTGGCTGCCTTGGTCACAGTTTGCAATGCTTCCATGCCCGCCTTATGTCCAAAAACCCTCGGTTGCATACGTTTTTTAGCCCAACGGCCATTACCATCCATGATGATGCCGATATGAGCAGGAACCTGTGTCGGAACCTCTACTTCCACAGCCTTATCTTTCTTAAAAAATCCAAACATGATCTTATTCCTATTCAAAAATCTATCGTTTCATTATACCATATTTCCCTATTTTCTTCTATCACTAAGCTATTTATACTCTTCGAAAATCAAATTCAAACCACGTCAGCTCTATCTGCAACCTCAAAACAGTGTTTTGAGCAACCTGCGGCTAGCTTCCTAGTTTGCTCTTTGATTTTCATTGAGTATTATTCTCAGGCACCAAGCCCATTTTTCAAAAAAATAAGCCGCCTGATTGGGCGACTCTATTTTTTATAGGGAGATTATTATGAAAAAGTTTTAGGAGTTTAAGTTAAGGTCTTCTTAACTTATGGACTTAGTATACACTTCCTAGCTTAAAGTTTCCTTAAGTATTTTTTAAAATCAAATTTTTCCATTTCTCCTGCCAATTTTTCTTGGATAGACGTGTTCGATAGAGAACCATTCGGTCTTGATTCTCTAAAAAATGAGGAGTTGGACGAACTTGAAAATTCAAAATATCCTCCAAACCGTATGGAGTAAAGAGTTCCAAAACGGATTTTTCATTCAAGCGCAGTCCAACAGCCGTACATCGTTCTGGATACTTACTCATAGCATCACAAGAGCTGCTATAGGGAGCAGTATGAGGGCTGTGCTGGTGCATATAGACCTGATTTTTCAATTCCCACTGATACTGAGGAAAATCCGCTCTCAACTTTTTCTCTAGGAACAAGGTTTCCTCATAAGAAATATCCGGATCAAAGAAAATCACATCTACATCTGTTTCAAGATCAAATGCTGGTCTCTCTGACAAGAGATTCCAGATAAAATTTCTGACAGAACCTGCTGCCAACCAAGAATCTTTCAGACCAAGGTTTCGGATGATAGTCAAAATAGCCATCATATCCGGATTTTCTCTGAAAGCCTCTAGAATTTCTTGCTCATTTTTCACTATATTCATAACCTAAGTGCTCATATGCCTTAGCAGTCGCCACCCGTCCAGACCGTGTCCGCATGATAAAACCCTTTTGAATCAAGTAGGGCTCATACATGTCTTCAACTGTCTCACGCTCTTCTGCTATGTTAACAGAAAGAGTTCCTAGACCAACAGGACCACCACCGTACATCTCAATCATGGTGCGAAGGATTTTCTGGTCCACATAGTCCAGACCTTCATGGTCAACATCCAGCATAGTCAAAGCCTTATCAGTAATAAGATCATCGATAACCCCATTCCCTATAATCTGGGCAAAATCGCGCACGCGTTTGAGGAGACGATTGGCAATACGAGGGGTTCCACGACTACGTAGGGCTAATTCAGATGCTGCCTCATGAGTGATTTCCATCTCAAAAATATCTGCCGTCCGCTCAACAATTTCCGTCAAGTCAGCATGGGCATAATACTCCATGTGACCTGTAATTCCAAAACGTGCCCGTAGCGGATTTGAGAGCATACCAGCCCGAGTCGTCGCACCAATCAAAGTGAAAGGTGGCAACTCCAAATGAACACTGCGACTGCCTTCACCAGCCCCAATCATGATATCAATGTAGAAGTCCTCCATGGCACTATAAAGCACCTCTTCCACTGACATTGGCAAACGATGAATCTCATCAATAAAGAGAACATCCCCAGGCTCTAAGTCATTCAAAATCGCTACCAAATCACCGGCTTTTTCAATGACTGGACCCGAAGTCTGCTTGAGATTGACACCTAGTTCATTGGCAATAACAAAAGCCATGGTCGTTTTTCCCAAGCCTGGAGGGCCAAATAAAAGCACATGATCCAGCGCTTCATCCCGCATTTTGGCAGCTTCTATAAAGATTTGAAGCTGGTCCTTGACCTTATCCTGCCCAATATATTCACGTAAATACTGAGGACGGAGCGTGCGTTCTACTAACTCCTCGTCCCCCATTATCTCATTATCTAAAATTCTACTCATGGCTCTATTATATCAAAAAACCAAGCCACAAACAAAAAAGCCACCTGATTAGATGACCCTCGACTTTAGCACTTTATTCTACATCACTGCTTCATCGCCTGCGATAGGAAGTAAGATAGCCCATGATGGAACTAATCCTTAAAATTATCATCGGACCAATTGTGGTCGGTGTTGTTCTTCGCTTATACTCAATGAAAATCAAAGAGCAAACTAGGAAGCTAGCCGCAGGCTGTACTTGAGTACGGCAAGGTGAAGCTGACGTGGTTTGAATTTGATTTTCGAAGGGTATTAGTCGATAAATGGCTAAACAAAGATAGATAGTGTCAAAAAAGACCCCAAGCTTATTTGGACGTGAGCTTGGGGTCTTTTCTAGCCTATGATATAGACACAATACTTAATTCTCTTTCATTATCCCACAGTTCACACATTTCGTCAAAGATTTACATTCTCAGCTTCGCAAGCTTTAACCGCTGTACAACAATATGATGACTCACTCCTCGACAACCAAGAACATTATTACAGCAGTTCCAGTCCTTCAATTAACAGTCACTTACAATCAAATTGAGTTTGAAGTAGCTGAAGCGACAACAGACCTATTTATTAGTCATATTCGCTAAAAAAAGTCCCCGCCAATTCCCCGACCAAAATCCGAAAAATATCGGAAAATGATTTTTAGAATAGTCCCCAAAATCCTGAAATAGAGCCAAAAAACTCCACCTGATTGGGTGGAGTTAAGGGAGATTATTATGAAAAAGAAAAGTTTAGGATTTTATTAAATAAAGTTAGGAGGTCTTTATTTAATAACTATATGATACAAGACAAAGCTTAAAACTAGCTTAACTTTTCTCAAATTTTACTATTTTGCAAAAAAAATCTATCACCATCACCTATCCACGAAAAAAGCCACCTGATTGGGTGGCTTCATTAGGAGATTATGATGAAAAAAGTTTTAGGATTTCATTAAATAAAGTTAGGAGGTCTTTATTTAATGACTATATAATACTAGACCATCCTTAAATTTTGCTTAATAAAAAACAAATTTTATTATTTTTCTCGATTCATCCAAGTCATTCCTATACAATTATAGGTGGATAAGATTTCAAAGCCCATAGAACGATAGAATCCCAAGGTTCTTTCTGTCTGGCCTGTCACCAGCTGGACTTGATAGGCATCTTTGTAATCCTCTAAAGCCTCTTTCATCAAGGCGCTACCAATCCCTTGACGCTGATAGATTGGTAAAACAATTAAATCCTGAACCAATACTGATGAGAATCCATCGCCAACCAAACGAATCAAGCCTACCACAGCATCGCCATCAAGTGCCACATAAATCGCTAATGAATGAGATAAGGCCTGCTCCAGCATCTGAGGTTGATTTGTATAATTTGTCCAACCGACAGCCTGATAGAGATAAAAAACATCCTCGAGCTGGACAATTTCTTGTTTTCTAATGATTATCATGTCACCACCTCTTAGAGTTCTCTCAAACTCTTGTACTGTCGTCCATTTTGGTCAAAATTTTCAGGAGACAACCACGTTTCCAAACGCGTTTTGACTTTTGGCCAGTCCTTATCAATCATAGACAACCAATCCGTATCCCTCGTACGCCCCTTATAAATGACTGCCTGACGGAAGGTTCCTTCATAAATAAAGCCCAAACGCTCCGCAGCTCGTCTTGATGGCAGATTTAAGGCATCACATTTCCACTCATAGCGACGATAGTTAAGCTCCTCAAAGACATAGCGAGCCAAGAGATACTGAGCTTCTGTCCCTATCCTTGTCCCCCTGAGCTCTGGAGAAAAAGTGACAGCTCCCACTTCTATTACTCGGTTATTCTGGTCAATACGCATGAGAGAAAAAGTTCCTAAAACTTTACCAGTTTCCTTGTCTATGATTGCATAGTAAAAACGGTCCTTACGAGCTAACATCTGATTTAAAAGGGTAACCAGCTCCTCCATATCTGCCACTGGTTCCTGAAAAAGGTAGGTCCACATCTCCCGAGGAGTATCCGGACCATAAACAGCTAATAAATCCTCCGTATGCTTTTCCACTGAAAGAGCTTCTATTCGAGCATATCGCCCTTCTAAGAAATCAATAGAAGGCAGTTCACCTGGTGTATAACCTTCCATTGACTCACCAATCATTTGACCATATTCATTTACTGGCATAACTTTCCCCTTGTTTTGCTTTCCAAACTTTATAGTTGCCCATAGTATATCATACTTTCATAAGAAGACTCAAAAAATCCTCCAGATTCTACTCTGAAGGATTCCTATCTTATTTCACAACAATATTAACCAATTTGGTTGGCTTCAATAGTCCAGTGGACTATTGAAGGTGGCAGATAGAGCTAATAAACTCGTTATTTAACGACGATATTAACGAGTTTGTTAGGTACCGCAATTACTTTCACGATGTCCTTACCGTCAATTTCTGCTTTGACTTTTTCATCCGCTAGAGCAATTTCTTGCAATTCTTCGCGTGATAGGTCTTTAGCGACCATGAGTTTGGCACGAACTTTTCCTTTGATTTGGACAACGATTTCGATTTCGTCTTCAACCAATTTGCTTTCGTCCCATGTTGGCCAAGCCACGTAAGAGATTGACTCACCTGTTGCCGCAACTGTTTGCCAGAGTTCTTCTGCCAAGTGAGGTGAAAATGGGGCAATCAATTGGATAAAGCCTTTGGCGTAGTCCACATAGAGTTTGTCTTCCTTGTTAGCAGCGTTGACAAAGACCATAAGTTGAGCAATGGCTGTGTTGAATTTGAGGGACTCGATTTGCTCTGTGACAGCTTTAACGGTTTCGTTGTAAACCTTGTCGAGAGAGCCATTGTTTTCTGCAACAATTTCCTTGCTTGTAATCAAACGGTAAACACGGTCAAGGAACTTACGGCTTCCTTCCAGACCTTCTTCAGACCAAGCAATCGAAGCATCAAGTGGTCCCATAAACATTTCATAGACACGAAGGGTATCGGCACCGTATTGTTCCACAACATCATCTGGGTTAACAACGTTCTTGAGCGATTTAGACATCTTGGCTGGCGCTTGCTCCAACTCCTCTCCTGTTTCCACATGGAAGAAAGAACCGTCACGTTTTTCAACCTTGTCGGTTGCCACAAGAGCCCCACGGTGGTCACGGTAGCTGGTTCCCAAAATCATTCCTTGGTTAAAGAGTTTTTGGAATGGTTCCTTAGTCGGAACAACACCGAGGTCATAGAGGAATTTATGCCAGAAACGAGCGTAAAGCAAGTGAAGAACGGCATGCTCTGCACCACCCACATAGATATCTACTGGCAACCATTGTTTGAGAAGATCCTCATCAGCCAATTTCTCAGTATTGTGTGGGTCGATATAGCGGAGGTAGTACCAGCTTGAACCAGCCCACTGTGGCATAGTATTGGTTTCACGACGACCTTTGACGCCATCTTCACGAGTCACTTCAAGCCAATCTGTCAAATTAGCTAGTGGACTTTCACCAGTACCTGAAGGACGGATATCCTTGGTTACTGGCAAGACAAGTGGCAATTCATTTTCAGGAACAGCTGTTGAAGTTCCGTCTTCCCAATGAATGATAGGAATTGGCTCACCCCAGTAACGTTGACGGCTAAAGAGCCAGTCGCGGAGACGGTAGGTCACCTTCTCTTGACCACAGCCTTTTTCTTCCAACCAAGCCACAATCTTAGCAATTGCGTCTTCTTTGTTGAGTCCATCTAGGAAGTCTGAATTAACGTGAAGGCCATCTTCTGTGTAGGCAGCTTCTGCTACATTTCCACCTTCAAGTACTTCTACGATTGGAAGGTCAAATTGTTTGGCAAATTCCCAGTCACGTTGATCGTGGGCAGGCACAGCCATAACGGCACCTGTTCCGTAACTAGCAAGAACATAGTCGGCAATCCAGATTGGAATTTCCTTACCATTGACAGGGTTGATGGCATAAGCACCAGTCCAAACACCAGTTTTTTCTTTGGCAAGGTCTGTACGAGCCAAGTCAGACTTGAGGCTAGCTTGGTGTTTATAGTCTGCTACTGCTTCTGCTTGCTCTGGACTTGTGATAGCGTCAACCAAATCATGTTCAGGAGCCAAAACAGTGAAAGTCGCACCGAAAAGGGTGTCCGGACGAGTGGTAAAGACTGTGAATTCCTTGTCTGTTCCCTTAACTTTAAAAGTTACATTAGCACCAGTTGATTTCCCAATCCAGTTGCGTTGCATGTCCTTGATAGACTCCGGCCAATCTAGTTCATCTAAATCATTGAGCAAGCGCTCTGCGTAAGCCGTGATTTTGAGCATCCATTGGCGCATTGGCTTGCGGACAACTGGATAGCCTCCACGCTCAGAAGTTCCGTCAGGAAGAACCTCTTCGTTGGCGATGGCTGTTCCCAATTCCTCAACCCAGTTTACTGGCACTTCCGCTTCATAGGCCAAGCCTTTTTCGTAAAGCTTAGTGAAAATCCATTGGGTCCACTTGTAGTAGTTTGGATCTGTTGTATTGACTTCACGATCCCAGTCATAAGAAAATCCAAGCGCATTGATTTGGCGTTTGAAGTTGGCAATGTTCTCAGCTGTAAATTCTGCTGGGTCATTACCTGTATCCATAGCGTATTGCTCTGCAGGCAAACCAAAAGCATCCCAACCCATTGGGTGAAGGACATTGTAGCCTTGCGCACGTTTGAAACGGCTGAGGATATCCGTTGCGGTATAACCTTCTGGATGTCCTACGTGCAGACCCGCTCCAGACGGATAAGGAAACATATCAAGAGCATAAAACTTAGGTTTTGATGCATCTGTTCCTGTCTTAAATGTATGATGTTCTGCCCAGTAGCCCTGCCACTTAGGCTCAATTTCTTTATGATTGTAAAAACTCATGGTCTCTCTCCAATTTTGTGATGTTACTATTATACCATTTTTGAGGGAATTTGGTCTCGTTCTATTCTATACTTTTCTATTTTACCTTGCTCTAGAATTTTTAAACTGCTATACTTATAACAGAAAACCCTTCCAAGGAGGTAGCGGATGTCTCATTCCTTTAAAAAATCTCTCCAAAAAGAAATTCTCCATAGAAGCTCTATCGCAGCCTTTATGACCTCTCTTTTACTACTCATTTTACTTTTTGGTTTTTCCTATTTTTTACAAAAGCAACAACTCTCCAAAGACACGAGACAGATTGTCAAACAAGTTCAAGAGATGAAAGAAGCAAATAATGAGCTCCTGACCACTATGAACTATAAAATGATTCCTGGATTTTTGGATGGCAAACACACAGAGAGAGAAGTCTTTAGCTTATTTTACGAGACAAAAGCTAAATTAAAACTTAGTTCTGACCTCATTATCCTAAGTGATACAGGTGAATTACTATTTAGTACCAATCGCAATCATCAAGAAAGTATTTTATCTCCCTACTATCTAAAACTGCTCATTCAAAATCCTTCTCAAGAAAAAGTTACAGAAAAAATTGCACTCTCTTCAGATAAGCAACATTACACACTCTTTATCAAACCACTACTTCAAAACCAACGAGTTATAGCCTATACGATTGCTTTCGTAAATGAGAATGATTTCATCTCAAGTTTCCCAATGATAAATTCTAAATACATCATTACCGATAGCTTTGGAAATATGTTTTCCAACAATACAAACCAGTTCACTCGCTCCACTCTTGAAAAATTTGATGAAAAACTCCTACACTCTCGTACCCACTGGTATGAGAATGAACCGCTTATTGTTCAAAAAGAAAAAGTCGGTGCTATTTTTTCAATCTATACTTTTCAATCCTTTTTTCCTATTCCTAGCTTACTCGGCCTAGCCTCCATTCTCACCTTATGTATATTCTTCCTCTACTTCTGGCAAGCAAGACGAATTGCTCATAAGATTGCTACACACAACGCTGTTCCTATTGAAAGCTTAGTTTACCAACTTCAAGAAATTCCCAAACAAGCAGAAAAAAGACTTTCTCTACAAACAGGTGATGAGTTTGAATTTATGGCCGAAAAAATTAATAATATGTTGTATGAATTAGATCAACTTCATCAGAAAATGTTGACCATCGAAAAAGAAAAGTGGATTTTTGAAAGAAAAATGCTGGAAGCTCAGTTCAATCCTCATTTTCTCTACAATACACTTGAGACGATTAAAATCACTTCTTTAATGGATGCAGCTCTCACACAAGACCTGATTCAAAATCTCACGCGCATTCTTCGCTACAGTATCACCGATTTAGAAAAAGAAACAACCATTTGCCAAGATTTAAAGATTATAGAGGATTACCTTATTATTCATAAGATTCGTTTCGAGCACTTTTCCTATGATATTGTCTGCCCAGAAACTATCGATAATCAACCTATTCCTAAACTTTTCTTGCTTCCTCTAGTAGAAAATGCTATAAAATATGGGATGCAATACCGTATTGATCTTCATATTGATATCCAAATTACCTTGGAAGCAGATTCTCTAACTTTTTTAGTCAAGGATAATGCTGGAGGACTCACAAAACAAGAGCGACTCGCTATTTTAGACTCTTTAGAAAGCCCTCATACCCAGCATGGCATCGTTAACAGCTATAAACGATTGAGCAATTTCTTTTCTGATGTCCAGCTAGATTTAGGAGTCAATCGCCAAGGAGAAACTTGGGTCAAATTTATAACGAAAGGACTAACTCATGTTTAAGCTCATTATCGTAGAAGACGAACACCTCATTCGAAAATGGCTAGAGATTGCCGTAGACTACTCTGCCTTAGGTATCCAAGTAGTAGGAACTGCCAGTCACGGTCAAGAGGGAATGAAACTCATCCAAGAAAAAGAACCTCATATTGTCTTAACAGACATCACAATGCCAATTATGGATGCTTTTATGATGTTCGAAGCCACTCGTACTCTCTCCTATGAAAAAGTTATTTTATCAGGTTATAACGATTTTCAAAATGCCAAAAAAGCCATGCAATATGGGGCAGTTGATTTCTTATCCAAACCAATTGATACCAAGGAGTTGACAGAATGTCTTCAAAAAATTGTTTTGCGATTACGAGTTAGCACTCGTCAAGAAACTCCTTTTTTAGAAGAATATCAAACTTTACTTACCTCTATCCAACAAATTGATACACAAAACCAAATCATTCAGCAAATTCTTGAATTTGTTCATCAACACTACTGTATGCACTTTACCATTTCTAGCATTGCAGAGAATCTAGGGTATAGCGAAAGTTATCTATATAAGGTTATCAAAGAAGACTTCCCAATGACGCTAAATGAATATATCTTACGCTACCGCCTCAAGCAAGCTATAGATAAAATGGCTGAATCCCCCAATTCCCCCCTAAGCGATATCTCTGAACAAATTGGATTTTCAGACTATAAATATTTTGCAAAAGTTTTTAAAAAGTATCTCCATATTTCTCCAAAAGAATTAAAACTCATGGATAAAAACCATTGATGTAAAAGGATTGCTCAGCTCAGGCAATCTTTTTATTTTGTGCTTTTACCCAATGAAAATCAAAGTGCTAACTACTCAAATCATAGCTTTGAGATTGCAGATAAAGCGACGTGTTTTGAAGAGTATTACCATCAAAATCTCAGCTACAATTCACCCATCCTTGCTCTAGGAACCCATTTCCTATTTCCCGTTTTAGATTTCTTTAAGGTTTTTATTATATCCTGTAGAACTCTACAATTTAAAAACATTAACAATCTAGGTAGAGAAATTGTTCGTAAAAAAGGAGATACTTATGAAAAAAATACTATTCTTTCTCTCTTGTGGATGGATATTCCTTTCTTTATCAGGATGTTCTTCACCTATAGAAGCAGAAACTAGCGCTGAAAAAGATTCAGATAACACTTTGGTTGTCTACTCGCCTAACCCTGAAGACCTTATCGAAGAAACAATCCCTTCCTTCGAAGAAAAATATGGTATTAAGGTTGATTTAGTACAAGCCAGCACTGGTGAATTATTCAAAAAAGCTGAGGCCGAAAGAGAATCCCCAGTAGCCGATGTCATTTTCGGAGGCTCCTACGCCCTCTTCTCTTCTAACGAAAAACTTTTTGAACCTTATATTTCTCAAGAAAACGACCAGATAATCCCTGAATATCAAAATAAAACTGGATTCTACACCCCTTACACACTGGATGTCAGTGTTATCATTGCCAATTCAGCCCTTACAAAAGATATAAAAATTGAAGGCTACAATGATCTACTCAATCCTAAATTAAAAGGAAAAATTGCTACTGCTGATCCAAGTAATGCTTCTAGTGCCTTTGCTCAATTAACAAACATGCTTGTAGACCAAGGTGGATACGAAAATGAACAAGCTTGGACCTATGTAAAAAATCTATTTACCCTAGTAGATGGAAAGATTGCATCTAGTTCTTCAAATGTTTACAAAGCTGTCGCCGATGGGGAAATGGCTGTTGGACTCACCTATGAAGATCCTGCTTTAAAACTCTTAAATGATGGGGTTGATGTAAAAGTCATTTATCCAAAAGAAGGAACCGTCTTTTTACCTGGTAACGCAGCTATCGTCAAAAATGCCAAACACATGGAAAACGCTAAGAAATTTATCGATTTCCTCCTTTCTCAAGAAATCCAAGATAAGCTAGGAACTGAAACAACAATCAGACCCATTCGTAAAAATGCTAAAACCAATAAAAATATGAAGGCTATGACAGAAATCAAGATTGCCACCGAAGATTCCGATTATGTCATTAAAAACAAATCCGCTATTCTTAAAAAGTACAATGATATTTTCACAGATATTCTATCTAAAAAATAAAATTTGATTTCCCAATGATTAACTGTCGCACCCTACTATAAAATCAAAAGATTACTTCCGTTTTTGTAGAGAATTTTACTCTAATAGAATAGAATTATCAGTTTTAAAAACGCTTACATTGTTTTAAAATAAACTTAAATAACATAACGGAGGTATCCATCATGAAAAAGAAATGGATGTATTATGCTGCTTGCGGACTAGCTCTTTTTGGTCTTGCTGCTTGTTCTTCTAATGAATCTGCCGATGGCGGTTCATCTGATAAAGGAGACGGCGGTTCGCTAGTCGTTTATTCACCAAACTCAGAGGGCTTAATCGGAGCAACTATTCCTGCCTTTGAAGAAAAATATGGTATCAAAGTAGAACTGATTCAAGCTGGTACTGGAGAACTTTTCAAAAAACTAGAGTCAGAAAAAGAAGCACCTGTAGCCGATGTCATCTTTGGTGGTTCTTATACGCAATATGCTACCCACGGAGAACTCTTTGAAAACTATACTTCAAAAGAAAATGATAATGTTATCAAAGAATATCAAAACACAACTGGCTACTCTACTCCTTATACACTGGATGGTAGTGTTTTAATCGTCAATCCTGATTTAACGAAAGGCATGAACATCGAAGGATATAGCGACCTTCTCAAACCTGAACTAAAAGGAAAAATCGCAACTGCTGACCCAGCAAACTCTTCTAGCGCCTTTGCTCAATTAACAAATATGCTCCAAGCTCAAGGTGGTTACAAAGACGATAAAGCTTGGTCTTATGTAAAAGATCTCTTCACACTTATTGATGGTAAAATCGGTTCAAGCTCATCTGGTGTCTATAAAGCAGTCGCTGACGGAGAAATGGCTGTTGGTCTCTCTTATGAAGATCCAGCAGTTAAACTCTTAAATGACGGAGCTAACATTAAGGTAGTCTATCCAAAAGAAGGAACAGTCTTCCTACCTGCTAGTGCTGCTATCGTTAAAAAAGCGAAAAATATGGAAAATGCCAAGAAATTTATCGATTTTATTATCTCTCAAGAAGTACAAGATACACTTGGTACAACCACTACTAACCGTCCTGTTCGTAAAAATGCTAAAACGAGCGAAAATATGAAACCAATTGACAAAATCAAAACACTCACTGAAGATTATGATTATGTCATCAAGAATAAATCAGATATCGTTAAAAAATACAACGAAGTCTTTACAGATATCCAATCTAAACAGTAAAAGAGGTTCACTATGAGTGAGATCAAAATTATTAACGCAAAAAAAATCTATCACGATGTCCCTGTTATTGAGAATTTGAACATTACAATTCCAAAAGGAAGTCTCTTTACCCTTCTTGGGCCTTCAGGGTGTGGGAAAACGACCCTTCTTCGTATGATTGCAGGTTTCAACAGTATCGAAGGTGGAGAATTTTACTTCGATGATACAAAAATCAATAATATGGAACCCAGCAAACGCAATATCGGGATGGTTTTCCAAAACTACGCTATTTTCCCACATTTGACTGTCCGAGACAATGTTGCTTTTGGTCTTAAGCAAAAGAAGGTTCCGAAAGAAGAATTAGTCCAACAAACCAATAAGTATCTTGAACTCATGCAAATTGCTCAATATGCGGATCGGAAGCCCGATAAACTCAGTGGTGGACAACAACAACGTGTCGCCTTGGCACGTGCCTTAGCTGTTAATCCAAGTGTTCTCCTCATGGACGAGCCCCTTAGTAATCTGGATGCCAAACTTCGCTTGGATATGCGTCAAGCCATTCGAGAAATCCAACACGAAGTGGGAATTACAACCGTTTATGTGACCCACGACCAAGAAGAAGCTATGGCTATTTCAGATCAAATTGCTGTTATGAAAGACGGAGTCATCCAACAAATCGGTCGACCAAAAGAACTCTATCATAAACCAGCTAATGAGTTTGTAGCAACCTTTATCGGACGCACAAATATTATCCCTGCCAATCTCGAAAAACGGAGCGACGGCGCTTATATCGTCTTTTCAGATGGCTATGCTCTTCGAATGCCAGCTCTTGATCAGGCTGAGGAGCAAGCCATTCATGTAAGCATTCGTCCTGAAGAATTTATCAAAGATGAATCTGGAGATATTGAAGGAACTATTAGCGATAGCGTCTATCTTGGACTAAATACGGAGTATTTCATTGAAACAGGCTTTGCCTCAAAAATTCAGGTTAGCGAAGAATCAACTTTTGAAGAAGATCTACAAAAAGGCGATCGTATTCGTCTACGAATCAATACTCAAAAATTAAACGTCTTTTCTGCAGATGGTTCCCAAAACCTGATAAAAGGAGTCAACCATGGAACGTAAAAAACTAAATATTTGGACAGCCTCCTCTTTCTTCATCTTTCTTACCTATCTTGTCTTTCTCGTTTATCCTATCGTTACCGTGCTCAAGCAAGCACTCATACATGAAGGACAATTCTCACTAGCTAATTTTGTCACTTTCTTTAGTAAAGCTTACTACTCTGAGACACTTGTCAACAGTTTCAAGGTCTCCATTACCGCTACTGTCACTTCCTTAGTTGTAGGAACCCTATTAGCTTATCTTTTTTCCATGTATGACTTCAAGGGAAAGAAATTTCTACAAATATTGATTATCATTGCTTCCATGTCAGCTCCTTTCGTGGGAGCCTACTCCTGGATTCTCTTGCTGGGACGAAATGGGGTCATCACAAAATTCATGACAAATACTCTTCATCTTCCAGCTATTGATATTTATGGATTCAAAGGAATTGTACTTGTCTTTACACTGCAACTATTCCCACTGGTATTTCTATACGTTGCTGGGACAATGAAAAGTATTGACAATTCTCTACTTGAAGCTGCTGAAAGCATGGGGTCCTTCGGATTTAAGCGTATCGTAACGGTTGTTTTACCTCTCCTAGTTCCAACCTTACTAGCTGCTGCCCTGCTTGTGTTTATGAGAGCATTCTCAGATTTTGGAACGCCTATGTTGATTGGTGAAGGATATCGGACTTTCCCCGTCTTGATTTATACCCAATTCATTAGCGAGGTTGGAGGAAATTCTGCTTTTGCATCTGCTTTAGCAATTATGGCGATTATCATTGCCTTGGCAATCTTCCTTATCCAAAAATACATCTCAAACCGCTACAGTTTCAGCATGAATTCGCTCCATCCAATTGAGCCTAAAAAAACTACAAAAGGAAAAATGGCTGCCATTTATGCAACAGTCTACGGAATTATCTTGTTCTCTGTTCTACCTCAAGTCTACTTGATTTATACTTCTTTCCTAAAAACATCAGGTATGGTATTTGTCAAAGGTTATTCTCTAAACAGTTACAAGGTAGCTTTCAATCGTATGGGATCTGCTATTTTCAATACTATTCGTATCCCTTTGATTGCCTTAGTTCTAGTTGTCCTATTCGCAACATTTATCTCCTACCTAGCCGTTAGAAAACGGAATTTGTTTACAAACTTAATTGACAGCCTCAGTATGGTCCCTTATATTGTACCCGGAACTGTTCTAGGGATTGCCTTCATTTCTTCCTTCAATACCGGTCTATTTGGAAGTGGATTTCTTATGATTACAGGAACTGCTTTCATCTTGATTATGTCTCTATCTGTCAGAAGATTACCGTATACTATTCGCTCATCTGTTGCTAGCTTGCAACAAATAGCACCAAGTATTGAAGAAGCTGCTGAAAGCTTAGGAAGTAGCCGTCTCAATACCTTTGCCAAGATTACAACTCCAATGATGCTATCTGGTATTATTTCTGGAGCTATCCTATCTTGGGTTACAATGATTTCAGAACTCTCTACTTCTATCCTCCTCTACAATGTCAAAACAAGAACAATGACTGTAGCCATTTATACAGAGGTTCTCAGAGGGAATTACGGTGTAGCCGCAGCCTTGTCAACTATCCTGACTGTTCTAACAGTAGGTTCCTTGCTCTTGTTTATGAAAATCTCTAAAAGCAACAGCATTACACTTTAGTTTCCCCCATCAAAAACAGCCGAAAAGATTACCCTCGGCTGTTTTTTCTTATCTTGATATTCTTATCAAATCCCTAGTTCATAACAAGCAAGTCTAGACTGATTAAATAGAGGCTTCTTCCATCTTCTCACGTCCTAGTTCTCGGTAACTACGGTCACCGACAACTTCTACGCTAAACTGGCCGTCCTCATATTCAAGGATCGTCACGCTACCATTATCTAGACCATGCGGATGCATGCCATTAATCAAATAAACAATGGTTCCAATGGTCATTCCGTGGCTGACGACAAGGGCATTGCCCCCACCTTGTTCTTCCATTTCTTTGGCAATCGCTTCAAAACCTTCCTTGATTCGGCCACTGAGTTTTTCCCAGCCTTCAGCCCAACCAGCTGTATCGACCTCTACCAAACCCTCAGCCAGTTCAGCATAAGACAATTGATGAACATGGTCCACATTAAAGATACGAGGAATAATGCCCATGAAAAGATCACCATCATAAGCTCCGTCAAAGCTACCAAAACACCATTCTCTGATACGCTTGTCCATGCGATAAGGGATTTTTCCCTGCAAGCCAAGTTCATCAAGGATAATTCCCATTGTCTGAATAGTGCGACCAGAATCACTCGAATAAGCACGCTCAAACTGTAGACCAGATTCTCGCAAACCGATTCCTAATTCTTGAATCCCTCTCTCACCTTCAGCTGTTAAGGGAGTATCACTCCAACCTTGCGCGCGACCAATCGTGTTAAACATGGTCTTGCCATGACGTACCAAATACAATCGTACTTTTACCATTTTCCGTCCTCCGTTTGCTTCTATTATATCATGGATGATAAAACAAAAGCCACCCATACAGGCGACTTTTGCAGGAGATTATTATGAAAAAGTTTAGGAGTTCTATTAAATAAAGATATTAGATGAAAATCAAATTCAAACTAAATCAGTGTTATCTGTTTCAAATAATATTAGGAGGTCTTTATTTAATGATTATAGTATACACAGCTAACCTTAAATAGAACTTAAAAAATTAAACCCATTCACCTTTTTCGTTTACTTTATAGCCATTAATGGACATATTTTTTGCTAATTTTCCATCAGCTAGCAAGTAATACCACTTATCCCCATCTTTAATCCATTGGTTGCGAGCGTACTTACCATCTTGGTTCAGATAATACCAACTATCATACTGAGAATCAAATACCCACTCACTCTTAGCCATGTAACCGCCACGTTTTAGGTAGTATTCACCCTGCCAAGCTTTCTCCACATAACTACCAGTTGAATCTACATAAAACCAGCTCTTATAGTCTTCATCATAAATCCATTCACTTGCAGCCATTGAAGCATCTGCTTTTAGATAATAACGGCCTACCCAACGGTTTCTTACAAGGTTACCAGAAAGGTCATTATAGTACCATTTGCCAGACTCTTTAAGCCACTTACTTGCTTGATAATCCTTCTTAGTCTCTCCATTAGCAGTAACAGTAGCTTGAGATGAAGATGAAACTGTGGCTGATGTAACAGTAGAAACTGCTTGAATAGCCTCTTCTTTTGTCACCTTAGGCTTAGCTTTGCCTTGGTAAACATCCTCAATACGCTTAGTAAATACAGATAATTCTTCAGGGGATAACATGTGTACTAACTCAGGTTTCGCCTCATATAAAAGACCAGCTTCTTTCTTGACTTTGTGTATTCCTTCTTCAACTATATCATCAATCTTACTAAACATAGAAATCTTTTCTGCTTTCGAAAGTGTATCATCATTACTAATAGCTGTCTTCTCCATAAAGGCAACAGCATTAATTTCTCGGATATTCTTTTCTTTAGGTACTGTAGAAATCGGATAATGACTGTTAGATAAAAATAGAGAAACTTTCTTAATATAAGTGTTTATATCATCTTTATTATTATCTAATGATAAATACTTATCACTATCAACATTGAAACCAGATTGATGAAAACCAGGTGCATAGTAGCTTGAAACGCTAGCTAACATTTCTTTTTTCTCTAATTCTGTATAGTGAGAATCATTATTTACTTGAGAAATTACAAGATTCTTTTTCTTTAATATAGCAAGTTTAGCAACAGCATACTTCATTCTATAGGCAAAATGATTACCTTTTTCTCCATCGCCATTAATGTAGCTTAATTGCGATTTTTTAAAATCTGATAAAATCTTGGATAACTCTTTCAAAGGAATTTTTCTTTCTAAGCTATAGTTTCTTAGATTTTCTAACTGTTCCATAGAATATTTTAAATTGTTATTAAGTTCTTCTCTCAATTCATCCCTAATAGAGCTTACATCACTCTTGGAAATAGAGACTATATTCCATTCTCCTTTGTCAATTTCTTCAAAGAGACGATGTTCTACTTGCTTTTTGAAATTTTGTAAATCATCTTTCGTTTCCTCTATCATTTTCTTAATATCTTCTGGACTCACACTAGTGGTAGTTTCGTGGCTTTCTTCCTGCGCATAAACTACTTGATTGGCGAAAGTTGGGACTAGTAAAGTCGACAGTCCTAAAGCTACTAAAGCATGTTTCATTTCTTTTTTCATCATTCTCTCCTATTTTCTTAATTTTTAAAACTATGAATTGGTGCTGGGATTTGTCCTCCACGAGAGATGAAATCGACAGACGAAGCTCCATTGACCTTCATAACAGGTGCAGTTCCTAATAGGCCACCAAACTCAATCATATCGCCTTCTTTTCCTTTGGGAATGATACGTACAGCTGTTGTTTTCATGTTAATGACACCAATTGCAGCCTCATCCGCAATCATAGCCGCAATGGTTTCAGCAGGTGTATCCTCCGGAATGGCAATCATATCCAAGCCAACGGAACAGATAGCCGTCATAGCTTCTAGTTTTTCTAGATTAAGAGAGCCATTTTGCACTGCAGCAATCATTCCTTCATCCTCAGAAACTGGGATAAAGGCGCCTGATAAACCACCCACTTGGTTGCAGGCCATAACTCCGCCCTTCTTAACTTGGTCATTCAAGAGAGCCAAGGCAGCCGTCGTTCCATGCGTACCAACTGTCTCTAGCCCCATTTCCTCAAGGACACGTGCAACAGAATCTCCAACCGCAGGAGTTGGCGCCAAACTCAAGTCCACAATACCAAACTCCACACCCAATCTCTCACTGGCCATCTGACCAACCAATTGACCGATACGAGTGATTTTAAAGGCAGTCTTCTTGACCGTTTCTGCTACTACATCAAAGCTCTGTCCACGAACTTTTTCCAAGGCACGTTTCACCACACCAGGACCAGAAACTCCGACATTGATGATAACATCTGCCTCCCCAACACCATGAAAGGCACCCGCCATAAATGGATTGTCCTCAACAGCATTAGCGAATACAACCAACTTGGCCGCTCCCATATCTGATAGAGTTGCCGTTTCCTTGATAACTCGTCCCATATCTGCCACAGCCGTCATATTAATACCAGACTTGGTTGAGCCAATATTAACTGACGAGCAAACCTTATCCGTTTCAGCCAAAGCACGAGGAATAGAATTGATGAGAATCTCATCTCCCTTTTGATAACCTTTTTGTACCAAGGCAGAAAAACCACCAATAAAATCCACACCAATCTCTTTCGCAGCCTTATCAAGCGCTTTTGCCAGAACCACGTAGTCCGTCGCATCTGTCGCTGCCCCTATCAGAGAAATGGGTGTCACCGATACACGCTTATTTACGATTGGAATTCCCAACTCAGCTGCAATTTCATCCCCAACAGCTACTAAATTTGCTGCCTTGGTCGTAATCTTTTGATAAATTTTCTCCGCAGCACGATTGATATCTGGATCAATACAGTCCAAAAGGGAAATCCCCATGGTAATGGTTCTGATATCGAAATTTTGCTCCTCAATCATGGCGATGGTTTCAGTAACTTGTCTAATATCCATGTGCAGCTCCTAGATATTATACATAGCTTCGAAAATCGCTGCACTCTGAATATTGATTTTTACATTCAAAGTTTGACCAAAGGTTTCAAACTCATTTCGCAGATAAGTAAAATCCTGCTTTTCATCGCTAGAGACGACAGCCATCATCGTAAAATATTCATCCAAAACAGTTTGAGAGATATCATCAATATTCAAACCCAATTCTGCAATTTTACCAGAAACACCTGCAACAATTCCAGACTTATCTTTACCAACAACAGTTATAATCGCTTTCATAAGCAAACTCCAATTCTTCTTAAAATAAGAAACCTGAACATTAAACAGGATTCTTTTCAAATAGTATAGCATAATTCTAACTAAAATACTCAAAAACGCCTGCTTACGAAGTTGTTCTTAAGCAAAAAACAATTTCGTAAACAAGCGTCTACTATCCCAACTTATGATGAGTGTTCCCGCTAGGACCGAAATCCTAGCGGTAGACCAGAGCTAGACTAAGAGCACAAGACTCCATCATCATAACACTCAACAAAATTGATGATTTTATACTAATTCGATGATCGCCATTGGCGCTGCATCACCACGACGTGGTTCAGTTTTAAGGATACGAGTGTATCCACCGTTACGTTCAGCATAACGAGGTGCGATTTCTGAGAACAATTTTTGAAGTGCTGTAGTAGAAGTGTACTTGTCAGTTGCTTCATCATAGTTTTCAGATGCGATTTCATTACGTACGAAAGCAGCTGCTTGACGACGTGCATGCAAATCACCACGTTTACCTAGAGTAATCATTTTTTCAACAGTTTTACGGATTTCTTTAGCACGAGCTTCAGTTGTCACGATTGATTCGTTGATCAAAAGGTCAGTTGTCAAATCGCGAAGCATTGCTTTACGTTGTGAGCTAGTGCGTCCTAGTTTACGGTAAGCCATGTATTCCTCCTTTATTTATCTTTTAATCCAAGACCCAAATCAATGAGTTTGAGTTTCACTTCTTCCAAACTCTTGCGTCCAAGATTTCGTACTTTCATCATCTCTGCTTCAGATTTTTCTGTCAAATCATGCACAGTATTGATACCGGCACGTTTCAAACAGTTGTATGAACGCACAGACAAGTCCAGTTCCTCAATCGTACGATCCAAAATACGATCGTCAGATTCAGTATCAGCTTCTTTCATCACTTCAGTTGACTTAGCAATCTCAGTAAGATTTGTAAACAAATCAAGATGTTCTGTCAAAATACGTGCTGAAAGCCCTAAAGCATCTTCTGGAATAATTGTTCCATTTGTCAAGATTTCAAGGGTTAATTTGTCAAATCCATCATTGCTACCTACACGAGCAGGTTCCACTTGATAGTTGACTTTTGTAACTGGTGTATAAATAGAATCTACAGCAAGTGTTCCAACTGGTGCATTATCTTTTTTATTTTCATCAGCAGGTACATATCCACGACCACTGTTAACAGTCATAGTCGCTTTTAGCGAAGAACCTTCACCGATTGTAAAGAGATAATGATCTGGATTTACAATTTCAATATCGCTATCTGTCAAAATGTCACCGGCTGTTACTTCAGCAGGACCTTCAACATCTAGTTCGATGATTTTTTCGTCTTCAACGTACGATTTCACTGCAATTCCTTTAATGTTCAGAATGATTTGCATCACATCTTCACGAACACCTGGAACTGTGTCAAACTCATGTAACACACCATCAATATTGATAGATGTCACAGCTGCTCCTGGTAGAGAAGCTAGAAGTACACGACGAAGAGAGTTACCAAGAGTTGTACCGTAGCCACGTTCAAGTGGTTCGATTACAAACTTGCCATAATCTTTATTTTCATCAATTTTTGTTATATTTGGTTTTTCAAACTCGATCATTTAGTTACTCCCTCTTAAACGAAAAGCAGTGTAATGCGATGATTATACACGGCGACGTTTTGGAGGACGAGCACCATTGTGTGGCACCGGAGTCACATCACGAATTGCTGTTACTTCAAGACCAGCGGCAGCAAGCGCACGAATAGCTGACTCACGACCAGAACCTGGACCTTTTACAGTAACTTCAACTGATTTAAGACCGTGTTCTTGTGCAGATTTAGCAGCAGCTTCAGAAGCCATTTGAGCAGCGAATGGTGTAGATTTACGAGAACCTTTAAAACCAAGAGCACCAGCTGATGACCAAGCAATTGCATTACCATGCACATCAGTAATCATAACAATAGTGTTATTAAATGTAGCGTGAATATGAGCAATACCAGATTCGATATTCTTTTTCACACGACGTTTACGTGTTGGTTTAGCCAAGACTTTTACCTCCTATATTATTTTTTCTTACCAGCAATCGCAACAGCTTTACCTTTACGAGTGCGAGCGTTGTTTTTAGTGTTTTGTCCACGGACAGGAAGTCCACGACGGTGACGGATACCACGGTATGAACCGATTTCCATCAAACGTTTGATGTTCAAGTTTACTTCACGACGAAGGTCACCTTCAACTTTGATTGCATCCACTTCACGACGGATAGCATCTTCTTGATCTGATGTGAGATCACGTACACGAACATCTTCTGAGATTCCAGCAGCAGCCAAAATTTTCTTAGATGTTGCAAGTCCGATACCATAAACATAAGTCAATGAGATTACTACGCGTTTGTCATTTGGAATGTCAACTCCAGCAATACGAGCCATGTTTTCTCCTTTCTATCTTATCCTTGACGTTGTTTGTGTTTTGGATTTGCTGGGCAAATTACCATAACACGACCATTACGACGAATAACTTTACAGTATTCGCAAATTGGTTTGACCGATGGTCTTACTTTCATTTCTTATCCCTCCAAGTTTTTCGATTATTTAAAGCGGTAAGTGATACGTCCACGTGTCAAGTCATATGGACTCATTTCGACAGTAACACGATCTCCCGCTAAAATACGAATATAGTTTTTACGAATTTTACCAGAAACTGTTGCTAAAATCTGATGTCCATTTTCAAGTTCAACCGTAAACATTGCATTCGGCATTGTATCAACTACTTTGCCTTCAACTTCAATCACATCGTCTTTTGCCACGCAAAAGCACCTCCATAAATTTCGATTCGATGCCTCTAGACACAGAGACAACAATTATAAGTCAGACTATCTCAGTATAACATTTGTAGCGAATTTTTGCAAGTGTGAAAAACGCTTTATTTCAAATTTGTCAATACTTTTTCGATATCTGAGAAGACATCATTGATATCTTGATTACCTTCGATGTCATGAACCAAACCTTTGGCACGGTAGTGAGCAATGATTGGTTCCCCTTGAGCAATATTCACATCCAAACGTCGTTTGACTGTCTCAGGCTTATCATCTTCACGTTGGTAATAATCTTCTTCTTTATAGTCAACTGGTGGGTTAAAGACCTTGTGGAAAGTTTCTCCAGTTACTCGGTGGATGATTCGGCCACTCAAACGTTCCAAGAGGCTGTCAGGGTTCACTCCAATGTTGATGACCCCTTCTAGTTCAATGCCAAGTTCAGCCAATGTTTTGTCCAAGGCATGAGCTTGTTCGATTGTACGTGGGTAACCATCCAACAAGAATCCTGTTTCTTTAATATCATCTTGTGAAAGACGTTCTTTTACGATTCCATTTGTAACTTCGTCAGGAACCAATTCACCCTTGTCAATGTATGACTTAGCAAGAACACCCATCTCAGTTTGATTTGCCATAGCAGCGCGGAACATATCACCTGTTGAGATATGTGCAACATGGAATTGTTCTACGATTTTTGCTGCTTGAGTTCCCTTACCTGCACCAGGTAAGCCCATAATCAAAAGATTCATGATTTGATCTCCTTATTTTATTTTTAAATAGAAGCAAAAAGTCTTTTCACCCCTATTTAAAAACAAAATAGAAGAGGGGAGACCAAACTCTCACAAATGTTAGAGTTAAACCTCCACTCCCTCAGCATTTACTGACTCCGTAAATACTTTTATTCTGTTCTATCCATGAAACCAACATACTTACGTTTCAATAGGTAACCTTCCAATTGTTTGATTCCTTCAATACCTGTAGAGATAATGATCAAAAGACTGGTTCCTCCAAAAGCAACTGCTTCTGAAAGTCCGAAAACATCTTTTGCTACAATCGGTAAAATAGAAATCACACCAAGGAAGAGGGAACCAACAGTTGCAAGACGACGAAGAAGTTTAGACATATATTCTTCTGTACCTTTACCAGGACGAACTCCGTGGATATAGGCACCGCTCTTTTGTAGGTTCTCTGCCGCTTTTTCAGGATTAATCTGTACAAACGTATAGAAGAATGTAAAGAGAATAATCAACAAAGCATACATGGCAATACCAGTTGGTGAAGTTGTTGCCAGCAACTCTTGTGCTGTTCTTACCCAAGCCCAATCATGACCTGTAGCGCTCAAAAACTGAAGAATCGCCGCAGGCGCTGCAGTAATCGAACTTGCAAAGATAACAGGGATAACTCCAGCTGGGTTTACCTTCAAAGGAAGGTAAGAGCTAGATGGAGCACCTTGTGCAACCTTAGTATATTGGATTGGAATTTTGTATTCCGCTTGTTGAACATAGGTTGTAAAATAAATGATCAACAATACAGTAATAATCAAAATGATTACGAAAATGATAGATGAGTTGATACGGCTACTTGGGACGTTCACAAAGTAATCTACATAGATGCCCTGAATCATCTCTGGAATTGAGGCAACAATCCCGGCAAAGATAATCATAGAAACACCATTTCCGTATCCCTTATCTGTAATTTGCTCTCCCAACCAAGTCACAATCATGCTACCAGCTGTTAAGATGATACCAATCATAATAAAGACTTGTGGAGTAAGAGCTGTTTTCAACAATTGAGCTCCAGCCAAAGTATTAAAACCAGCTGTAATCCCAATAGATTGCACAAAGGCTAGAACTAGAGCAATATAACGAGTAGCTTGATTTAATTTTCTTCGACCTACTTCCCCTTGTTTACCCCACTCTACAAACTTGGGTAAAATATCCATTTGCAAGAGTTGGACAACGATAGAGGCCGTAATGTAGGGACTAACACCAAGAGCAAAAACTGAGAAGTTTTTCATGGCATTCCCTGAGACCAAGCTCAACATGTTTAAGAAGGATAATCCACTTAAAGCATTCAAGCTATTGGCATTCACACCGGGAACTGTAATGCTAGTTCCGATACGAAAGACTAAAACGATAAAAATTGTGAATAAAATTTTTGATCGAACTTGCTTGACTTTAAGAGCTTCTCTTAATAATTTAAAAAACATAGGTCACCTCTCTTAGATGACTTCTACTGAACCACCTTTAGCAGTGATAGCTTCTTCAGCTGATTTAGAGAATTTAGCTACTTTCACAGTCAATTTCTTAGTCAACTCACCGTTACCAAGAATTTTAATACCTGATTTTTCAGCTTTAACAATTCCTGCTTCGATAAGAACAACTGGAGTAACTTCAGCACCATCTTCAAAGACGTTCAATTGGTCAAGGTTCACAATTGCGTATTCTTTAGCGTTGATGTTAGTGAATCCACGTTTTGGAAGACGACGGAACAATGGAGTTTGTCCACCTTCAAAACCAAGGCGAACTCCGCCACCGCTACGAGCTTTTTGACCTTTTTGACCACGACCAGATGTTTTACCGTTACCTGATGAAGTACCACGACCAACGCGGTTACGTACTTTACGAGAACCTTCTGCAGGTTTCAATTCATGAAGTTTCATTTTTATTTTCTCCTCTTTTGTAAAATGCTAGCGCCGATAAGGGAGAAAAGGTTGTCTCCCCAATCAACTCGCCTATACGACGTCATCATAGATGACTATATCTAGTTTTAGGGGATGGTATAGTGCACATCCCCTAAAAATTCATTAGTTTACTTCTTCAACTGTTACCAAGTGAGATACTGCTGTGATCATACCACGGATAGCAGCGTTATCTTCTTTAATAACAGAGCTGTTCAATTTGCCAAGTCCAAGTGCTACAACAGTTTTACGTTGTGATGGAATGCGTCCGATTGGAGACTTAGTCAAAGTAATTTTAATTTGAGCCATTTTATCCCCTTTCTTATGCCAAATCAGAAACTGAAATACCACGAAGGGCAGCAACTTCTTCAGCGCGTTTCAATTGTTTCAAACCTTCAACAGTTGCACGAACAATGTTGATTGGAGTATTAGAACCAAGTGATTTAGATGTAATATCTGCCACACCTGCCAATTCCACAACGGCACGAACTGCACCACCAGCGGCAACTCCAGAACCTTCTACAGCAGGTTTCAACAATACTTTAGCTCCACCAAATTCTGAAAGAACTTCGTGTGGGATTGTTGTTCCAACCATAGGAACTTCGATCAAGTTTTTCTTAGCATCATCTACTGCTTTACGGATTGCTTCTGGAACTTCTTGAGCTTTACCAGTACCAAATCCTACGCGACCATTGTGGTCACCAACAACAACAAGAGCTGCGAAACGAAGACGACGTCCACCTTTAACAACTTTTGTAACACGGTTGACAGCAACTACGCGTTCTTCTAATTCAACTGCATTGTCTTTAAATGCCATTTTCTAGTGTCCTCCTATTAGAATTTCAATCCGTTTTCACGAGCTGCATCAGCCAAAGCTTTCACACGTCCGTGATATAGATATCCACCGCGGTCGAACACCACTTCTGAAATACCTTTAGCGTTTGCACGTTCTGCAACGAGTTTACCGACAGCAACGGCTTGTTCAGTTTTAGTTCCTTTTGAAACTTCTTTGTCAAGAGTTGAAGCACTTGCGAGCGTTACACCCGCTACGTCATCAATCACTTGAGCGTAGATGCCTGTATTAGAACGGAATACGTTCAAACGTGGGCGATCAGCAGTTCCAGAGAGTTTTCCGCGAACGCGACGGTGGCGTTTTTGGCGGAGTTTGTTTTTATCTGGTTTTGAAATCACAGTTTTCACCTCTTTAGTTTTAAATCGTGTGCTATGCACAAAGTTGGAAAATAGGTTGGTGGTTGAAAATCAACCACTCAACATTATTTACCTGTTTTACCTTCTTTACGGCGAACGAATTCACCAACGTAACGGATACCTTTACCTTTATATGGTTCTGGTGAACGAAGGCTACGTACGTAAGCAGCTGTTTGACCAACTACTTCTTTTGAAATCCCGCTAACAACGATTGTTGTTGGGTTTGGAAGTTCAAAAGTAATTCCTTCTGGAGCTTCAACTTCGTCTGGATGAGATTTACCAACAGCCAAAACAAGTTTAGATCCTTGAAGTTGTGCACGGTAACCAACCCCGCGCATTTCAAGTTCTTTCTTGAATCCTTCAGATACACCAACAACCATGTTGTTCAAAAGGGCACGAGTAGTTCCGTGGATAGTTTTCATTTCTTTTGAATCGTTTGGACGGTGAAGAGTTACTTCAGTACCTTCCACACGGATTTCAATATCTTTTGAGAACTCACGAGTAAGTTCTCCTTTAGGTCCTTTTACAGTTACAACGTTGTCATTGTTAGTGAGTTCAACACCAGCAGGCAACACGATAACTTTATTACCAATACGTGACATGTTTATTTTCTCCTGTTAAATTGTCAGGCCAAGACGGCCAGTTTTCACGGGGTTCAGATACTTATTTAGTTCAAGAGCTGAACTGAATACGCTCTAACGAGCTTTGTATCTTGATTTGAGTTCGAGCTAAGAATTTGGTGAAAAAGATAAGTTTGTCTTGGAGCATCGCTCCTGCTACAAACTTCCTATTTTCACTGCATTCTTTTAACGCTCTCACATCATCAATTACCAAACGTAAGCGATAACCTCACCACCAACATTCTTTTGGCGTGCTTCTTTATCAGTAAGCAAACCTTCAGAAGTTGAAAGGATAGCAATTCCAAGTCCGTTAAGAACTTTTGGAAGGTCTTCACGTTTTTTGTAGACACGAAGTCCTGGTTTAGAAACACGTTTCAAGTTAGTGATAACTTTTTCACCGTTTGGTCCGTATTTAAGAAATACACGGATGATGCCTTGTTTGTCATCTTCGATGATTTCAACGTTTTTTACAAAACCTTCGCGTTTAAGGATTTCAGCAATCCCTTTTTTGATGTTTGATGCAGGTACTTCAAGTACTTCGTGTTTAGCTTGGTTAGCGTTACGAATACGAGTTAGGAAGTCTGCGATTGGGTCAGTCATAACCATTTTATTTTTCTCCTCTTACTAGTAGTTTGCAAGTTGCACTTGCTAGTTAATACATGATACAAAGAGCGTAACAGCAAGAGCAAAAATAGGCAATTTGATGCAGGAGCGATGCTCCAAAGAAAATTGGTCTTTTTTGCCAAAGCTGTAGCTCGTGTTCAAATTGGCAAGCCCAACTGAACCCGGGCTAAACTCTGTGTGAAAAAGATAAACTTTCCTAGAAACTTCAGTTTCTTCGTCAAGTTTCCTATTTTCACTTGGAGTTTTGACGCCCTTGATATCTTAAATTACCAAGATGCTTTTGTTACACCAGGGATTTGTCCTTTGTAAGCTAATTCACGGAAGCAAACACGGCAAAGTTTAAATTTGCGGTAAACTGAATGTGGACGACCACATTTTTCACAACGAGTATAAGCTTGAGTAGAGAACTTCGCTGGACGTTTGTTCTTAGCAATCATTGATTTTTTAGCCATTAGATTTACCTCCTATATTATTTTGCAAAAGGCATTCCAAGGCCTGTAAGCAATGCACGTGACTCTTCGTCAGTGTTAGCAGTTGTTACGATAACGATGTCAAGACCACGAGTTTTGTCAACGTCATCAAAGTTGATTTCTGGGAAAATCAATTGTTCTTTCACACCAAGTGTGTAGTTTCCGCGTCCGTCAAATGATTTTGTTGGAACACCGTGGAAGTCACGTACACGTGGAAGTGAAACTGAAACCAATTTATCCAAGAATTCGTACATACGTTCACCACGAAGGGTAACTTTTGCACCGATCGCAACACCTTCACGAAGACGGAAGCCGGCGATTGATTTTTTAGCTTTAGTGATAAGTGGTTTTTGACCTGAGATAAGTGCCAATTCTTCAGCAGCTTTTTCAAGGCTTTTAGCGTTTGATACAGCTTCACCAACACCCATGTTCAAAACGATCTTATCTACTTTAGGCACAGCCATCACTGATGAGTAGTTGAATTGTTCTGTCAAAGCAGGAACTACTTCATTAAGATATTTTTCTTTTAAACGATTTGCCATTATACTTCTCCTTTCCTTCGTGATTAATCAAGCACTTCGCCTGATTTTTTGTTGTAGCGAACTTTTTTACCGTCTACAAATTTGTAACCAACACGACCAGCTACACCATTTTTATCCAAAACTTGAACGTTTGATACGTGGATAGCTGCTTCTTTCTCGATGATCCCACCTTGAGGAAGCTCGTTAGTTGGACGTTGGTGTTTCTTAACGATGTTAACACCTTCAACGATAACTTTGTTTACTTTTGGAAGGGCAGTAAGGACAACAGCTTCTGTTCCCTTATCTTTACCAGCGATTACGCGAACTTTGTCGCCTTTTTTTACAAACATTAGGTTTCTCCTTGATTTTTCTTACGCCCATAAGGGCACCCTAGCTTGAAGCTAGGGGACTAGTTTGTTTCTAAAAATTAAAGTACTTCTGGAGCAAGTGACACGATCTTCATGAAGCCACCTTCACGCAATTCACGTGCAACTGGTCCAAAGATACGTGTTCCGCGAGGAGTTTTGTCTTCACGGATGATAACTGCTGCGTTTTCGTCAAATTTGATGTATGAACCATCAGCACGACGAGCACCTGATTTAGTACGAACGATAACTGCTTTAACAACGTCACCTTTTTTAACCGCACCACCAGGAGTAGCTTGTTTTACAGATGCCACGATAACATCACCGATGTTTGCAAATTTACGTCCTGAACCACCAAGAACTTTGATAGTCAAGATTTCGCGAGCACCGCTGTTGTCTGCGACTTTCAAACGAGTTTCTGTTTGAATCATTTCAGTTTTCTCCTTTCAGGTTTGATTAGATGATGACCGCTTCTTCAACAACTTCTACAAGACGGAAACGTTTTGTAGCTGAAAGCGGACGAGTTTCCATGATACGTACGATATCACCTTCTTTGGCAACATTGTTTTCATCATGAGCTTTGTATTTTTTAGAGTAGTTAATACGTTTACCATAGACTGGGTGGTTACGTTTTGTTTCAACTACAACTGTGATTGTCTTGTCCATTTTGTCAGATACAACACGTCCAACAAGAACTTTACGATTATTGCGTTCCATTGAAATTTCTCCTTCCCTAGTCTATTATTTCGCTTCAGATTGAACTGTTTTGATACGAGCGATTTGTTTTTTAACTTCTTTCAAGCGAGCTGTTTGTTCCAATTGACCAGTAGCAGCTTGGAAACGAAGTTCAAACAATTCTTTTTTCAATTCGTTTTCGCGCTTCGCGAGTTCTTCTTGAGAAAGACCACGAAGTTCTTTAACAAATTCTTTTACTTCATTAAGTTTCATGCCTTCTCCTTATTCTGCTTCACGTTTTACGAATTTACATTTAACTGGCAGTTTGTGGCTAGCAAGACGAAGCGCTTCGCGAGCGATCTCTTCAGATACACCAGCGATTTCGAACATCACTTTACCACGTTTAACTGGTGCTACCCAACCTTCAGGTGCCCCTTTACCAGATCCCATACGCACACCGATAGCTTTAGCAGTGTATGATTTGTGTGGGAAGATTTTAATCCAAACTTTACCACCACGTTTCATGTAACGAGTCATGGCGATACGAGCAGCTTCGATTTGGCGGTTAGTGATCCAGTGGCTAGTTGTAGCTTGAAGACCGTATTCACCGAATGCTACTTCTTTTCCACCTTTTGCTTCACCGCGCATTTTTCCACGGAATTCACGACGGTGTTTAACACGTTTAGGTACTAACATTGGTTATTTACCTCCTTTAGTGTTTTTGCGAGCTGGAAGAACTTCACCACGGTAGATCCATACTTTAACACCAAGTTTACCGTATGTAGTATCTGCTTCTTCCCAAGCGTAATCGATATCTGCACGAAGTGTGTGAAGTGGAACAGTTCCTTCAGAGTATCCTTCAGCACGGGCAATATCTGCACCGTTCAAACGACCTGATACTTGTGTCTTAATTCCTTTAGCTCCAGCACGCATTGCACGTTGGATTGCTTGTTTTTGTGCACGACGGAAAGCAACACGTTGCTCCAATTGACGAGCAATTCCTTCACCTACAAGGTGAGCATCCAAATCAGGTTGTTTGATTTCGATGATGTTGATGTGGACTTGTTTTCCAGTCAATTTGTTAAGTTTCGCACGGAGTGCATCAACGTTAGCACCACCTTTACCGATAACCATACCTGGTTTAGCAGTGTGAAGTGAAACGTTAACTTTGTTTACTGCGCGTTCGATTTCGATAGTTGAAACTGCTGCGTCAGCAAGTTCTTTTTGAACGAATTTACGGATTGCAAGATCTTCATGAAGGTAATCCGCGTATTCTTTTTCAGCATACCATTTGGCATCCCAATCACGGATGATGCCGACACGCATACCAATTGGATGTACTTTTTGACCCACGATTTTACCTCCTTATTTTTCTGCAACAGCTACAGTGATGTGAGCTGTACGTTTGTTGATTGGTGAAGCTGAACCTTTCGCACGTGGACGGAAACGTTTCATAGTTGGTCCTTCGTTTGCGAATGCTTCAGATACTACCAAGTTAGCTTTATCCAAACCAAAGTTGTTTTCAGCATTAGCTACAGCTGAGTTCAAAACTTTCAAGATGATTTCAGCAGCTTTGTTTGGAGTGAATGTCAAGATTGCGATTGCATCGGCTACGCTTTTACCACGGATGTTATCAAGAACAAGACGTGATTTACGAGGTGAAACACGTACTGTACGAGCCATTGCTTTAGCTGAAGTAATTTCTGCCATTTATGTTCTCCTTATTTTCTACGTGTTTTCTTGTCGTCTGCAGCGTGACCTTTGTAAGTACGAGTTGGTGCAAATTCACCAAGTTTGTGACCTACCATGTCTTCTTGGATGTAAACAGGTACGTGTTTACGTCCGTCATAAACTGCAATAGTGTAACCAATGAAACTTGGGAAGATCGTTGAACGACGTGACCAAGTTTTAATAACTTTTTTCTTTTCGTCGTTAGCTTGAGCTTCAACTTTTTTCATTAAATGCTCATCGACGAAAGGTCCTTTTTTAAGACTGCGTCCCATTTTTATATTTTCTCCTTTAAATGTTGTACCACAGCGGCTTGCGCTCCATAGGAGCGCTACCGAGCTGGCGGATTTACTAGTTGCTTAAGCGACTAGTTTAATATTATTTCTCGTTGCGACGACGAACGATAAGTTTGTCAGATTTCGCTTTCTTATTACGAGTTTTAAGACCAAGAGCAGGTTTGCCCCATGGAGTAGATGGTGCTTTACGACCAACTGGTGCTTTACCTTCACCACCACCGTGTGGGTGATCGTTAGGGTTCATTACAGAACCACGAACTGTTGGGCGGATACCTTTCCAACGGCTACGTCCTGCTTTACCAAGGTTTACAAGTCCATGTTGTTCGTTTCCGACGACACCAACTGTAGCACGGCAAGTTCCAAGAATCATACGAACTTCACCTGATTGAAGACGAACAAGAACGTATTTACCTTCAGAACCCAATACTTGAGCAGATGCTCCAGCAGCACGTACCAATTCACCACCACGACCTGGTTTCAACTCGATGTTGTGGATCAAAGTACCAACTGGAATGTTAGCAAGTGGAAGAGCGTTTCCGACTTTGATATCTGCTTCTGGACCAGAAACGATACGTTGACCTACTTCAAGACCTTTTGGAGCGATGATGTATGCTTTCACACCGTCAGTGTAGTGTACAAGAGCGATGTTTGCAGAACGGTTTGGATCGTACTCGATTGTTTTAACAACTGCTTCAACGTTGTCTTTGTTACGTTTGAAGTCAACCAAACGGTAGAAACGTTTGTGTCCACCACCTTGGTGACGAACTGTGATACGACCGTTGTTGTTACGACCAGCCTTGCTCTTCAATGCAACAAGCAATGATTTTTCAGGAGTGCTTGTTGTGATTTCAGCGAAATCCAAAGAAGTCATATTACGGCGACCGTTTGTTGTTGGTTTATAAACACGAATTCCCACGATATTTCCTCCTTAGATTATTCAGCTTCAGCAGCAAACAACTCGATTGCTTTAGAATCAGCTGTAAGTGTGATGATAGCTTTTTTAGTTTTGTTAGTAAAACCAGTGTAACGTCCAACACGTTTAGCTTTTGGTTTTACGTTGATTGTGTTAACATTGGCAACTTTAACACCTTCGAAAGCAGCTTCAACAGCTTGCTTGATCAAAAGTTTGTGTGCACGAGTGTCAACTTCAAATACATATTTACCTGCTTCAAGTTGAGCCATTGAGCTTTCAGTGATTACAGGTTTTTTGATAACATCATACAAATTCATTATGCAAGAACCTCCTCGATTTTAGAGATAGCTGCTTGTGTGACAAGAAGTTTGTCGCTATTTGCGATGTCAAGAACACTTGCAGTTGTAGCAGTTGCAACTTTCACGTTTGGAAGGTTACGAGCTGAAAGAGCTGCGAATTCATTTCCTTCTTCAAGGATAACAAGAACTTTAGAATCGATGCTCAATGCTGCAAGAACTTTTGCAAATTCAGCAGTTTTTGGAGCTGTAAATGAAAGAGCGTCTACAGCTACGAATTTGTTTTCAGCAACTTTTTCAGAGTAAACTGATTTAAGAGCTAGGCGACGAACTTTTTGTGGAAGTTTGTAGCCGTATGAACGTGGAGTTGGTCCGAAGACAACACCACCACCACGCCATTGTGGTGAGCGGATAGAACCTTGACGAGCACGTCCAGTTCCTTTTTGACGCCATGGTTTGCGTCCACCACCTGATACTGCAGAGCGGTTTTTAACAGCGTGTGTTCCTTGACGAAGACTTGCGCGTTGGCTGATGATCACATCAAACACAACTGATTCATTTGGTTCGATACCAAATACTGCATCGTTAAGAACAACTTGGCCAGCTTCTTTACCAGTTTGGTCAAATAATGTTACGTTTGCCATTGTGACTGATTTCCCCTTTCTTTATTATTTACCAGCTTTAACTGCTGATTTGATAGTGATAAGAGATTTCTTAGCACCTGGTACGTTACCTTTGATAAGGATAACGTTCTTTTCTGGAACAACTTGTACAACTTCAAGGTTTTGAATTGTTACGCGGTCTCCACCCATACGTCCTGCAAGGTTTTTACCTTTGAATACACGGTTAGGTGCAACAGGTCCCATAGAACCTGGACGACGGTGGTAACGAGAACCGTGAGCCATTGGTCCACGTGATTGTCCGTGGCGTTTGATAACACCTTGGAAACCTTTACCTTTAGAAGTACCAGTTACGTCAACAACGTCTCCAGCTGCGAATGTTTCAACTGTGATTTCAGCACCAACTTCCAAGCCTTCAACGTTTTTGAATTCACGAATGAAGCGCTTAGGAGCCGTGTTAGCTTTCGCTACATGTCCTTTAGCAGGTTTGTTGCTCAATACTTCGCGTTTGTCATCGAAACCAACTTGGATAGCGTTGTATCCGTCTGTTTCAACAGTTTTAACTTGAAGAACAACGTTTGGAGTTGCTTCAATAACTGTTACAGGGATCAATTCGCCAGCTTCAGTGAAGATTTGAGTCATTCCCACTTTTTTCCCTAAGATTCCTTTTGTCATGAGAAAATAGTTCCTTTTCTATATTTTTTATTCAAAAAGTTTTTAACGAGCGTTTTTTATGCTCAAGGTATCAAGCTTTAGATTAAAGTTTGATTTCTACGTTTACACCACTTGGAAGATCCAATTTCATCAAAGCATCAACTGTTTTTTGAGTTGGGTTAACGATATCGATCAAACGTTTGTGTGTACGCATTTCAAATTGTTCGCGAGAGTCTTTGTATTTGTGAGTCGCACGAATGATTGTGTAGAGGCTACGTTCAGTTGGAAGTGGGATTGGACCCGCAACTTGTGCACCTGTACGAGTAGCTGATTCTACGATTTTTGCAGCCGCTGTGTCAAGCGTACGGTGTTCGTAAGCTTTCAAACGGATACGGATTTTTTTGTTTGCCATCTTTTTCTCCTTTTCGTCTATTTAAGATAATAGGCTAGCTCCACAAGAAAACCGACGCGGTGTTGCGTGGCAATGCAACCGAGCGTGTCGCAACCTCTTGCATCAAAGCTAAAGCTGTAATTTACAGCACCATAATAGAATAACACAAAGCTCCTGCGATTGCAAGGGATTTGTTGCTGTTTTTTCGTTTTTTTTACGATGAAACTGTTTTCCTATTTTTTCTTTCTAAAATTAAGGATTTTCTTCTATAATAAGTTGAGTTCTCTTGACATCAAATTTATCTTCTGATTGGTCCACTAATATATCCGCTTTAGACTCAGTTTCTTTATAGTATCTCAAATACTGCTCTCGTCTCATCTGATGACTAGCTAATATAAAGGATGCATCGCTATTTCTTACAGTCGTATCTCGAGCTAGACGCCTCTTTAATTCAGTCTCCTCATCTGTGTAGAAACAAATGGTTTTATCAAAGAGTCCCTTGGGTAGAAAGCCCACAGACATCCCTTCGACTATCAGAATTGGTTTTGCTCCATACAAGACCTCGCTAGCCTTCCAAGGTTCTTCAATTGTTAAAAGATCCATACCCGCCTGTAAGGCGAGGATATCTCTCTGCAAACTCGCCAGTTCATGCGCCACTGGCAAACAGGCTGTCAACTTTTGATTTGGCGCGTCCTTTGGTACTACCATATTACGGCCTGAGGTGATATAAGGATCTGTCTCTAGCAAATTTACTGTAGTAGAATCTAAGGCTTGGTACAATTCCTGTGCAAAGGTTGATTTACCTGAAGCTCCATGGCCGTATATTCCCAGTGTCCTGACTTTCCCCGTTTCGATCTCTGAGATTAGTTGGTCTATTAAGTCGTTTTTCTTCATCCTCTCTTCACCTGTTCATAGCTTTCTTTTCCGTCATTGAGTTTGTCCCAAATCACTACTTGCCCACTTTGGAGGGATTTTTGCACATCGATAATTCGTTGATTGGACGAACCTCGGAACTGAAGCATGAGATTTCGTTTAGTTCGATCATACCGTCCATCTACAAGAATGTCAATCAATGATAAGAGTTCCAGTTTATCTGGAGTTTCCAACATCATTTCTTCCCATGTATAGCCGGTCCATGACCAGATATCCTTATTTGGCAATTCCTTTCGAATGCGCTTAACGAGCGGCAAAAGAATGCCCGTGTTTAGAAAAGGCTCCCCTCCTAGCAAAGTCAAGCCTTGAACATAGGGTTGGGCAAGGTCTGCCATAATCTGCTCTTCTAACTCTGCCGTATAGGGAATGCCTGCATTGAAAGACCAGGTCGCTACATTATAACAACCCTCGCAGTGAAACATGCAGCCTGATACATAGAGAGAGTTGCGCACACCCTCTCCATCTACAAAGTTAAAGGCCTTGTAATCAATAATCCGACCTTGACTGAGTTCCTCGCTTTTCCATTCTTGTGGTTTTGGATTATTCATTCACTACCTCTATCCAATAACGCTCGACTCCATTACGAACATCTTCAAGAATTCCTCCATTTGCTAGAATGACTGCTCTGCTGGCAGGATTATTCACGCTACAGGTTACAAGAGCTTTCTTAATATTCTTTTCCTTAGCAACTTGCAAGCCCTGACGGAGAGTTTCTTTCGCATAGCCTTTGCCTCTTTTAGAAGGACGGATGGAGTAGCCGATATGACCACCTGCTTCTAGTAGAAAGTTACTGAGGCGCAATCGGAGATTAAGAAATCCAACTGCTTGACCTTTCTCAGAAAAAGCTACTAACTGAATTGCAGGAACCCATCCTTCAGGCAGGTCAATCCCCATTTCTTGATTCTGATTACTTTCCAACCACTCTTCATACACAAAGTTCTCTGCATCCCAGAAACCACCGTCGTGAGGCGACTGATATTTTTCAAACTCTGCCATCATCTCTAAAACTGTTTCTTTATCTGCTAATCTTGGTCTGCGTAATTTCATCCTTACCTCCCACTAAGAGAAAAGCGAGAGCTGACTCTCACTTTTATTTTTTCTTATTCTTGTTTAAAAATTGTTCTCTGAGGCTAAGCAAACGTTCTTTTTTACCAGCTCCACCTTTAGAGTGTTTCTCGTGATAACGGGTCACTTGTGCACGGCCCTTATCGTCTAATTGATATTTTCCCATTTCATTTCTTTCTAATTTGTTACTTGATGCCCAGCTATTTTAATCGTTGAACCATTCATATGTTTGACACGCGCTGCGATTTCCTTGTGACGCCCATTGACCATAGGTCTCGCTTGAGGATTGCCTAAATAGCCACAAGTTCGTTTGACCACATCTACTGTTTTAGGGTCGCTATTCCCACAGTTTGGACAAGCAAATCCTCTCTCAGTTGGTTCAAAATCTCCTTCAAAATCACACTTGTAGCAACGGTCTATTGGAGTATTGGTCCCAAGATAGCCCACACGGTCATAAGCATAATCCCAGACAGCTTCCAAGGCTTTAGGATTTTGCTGGAGGACTGGATACTCACAGTAATGGATGAAACCACCTGACGCACCTGCTTCTGGATAGATTTTTTCAAAGTCCAATTTTTCAAACGGTGTTGGATTTTTACGAACATCGTAGTGGAAAGAATTGGTGTAGTATTCCTTATCTGTAATATCAGGAATAGAACCAAACTTGTCTGTATCTAGTCGACAAAAACGGTCTGTCAAACTTTCAGATGGTGTTGAGTAGATAGAGAAATGGTAGCCATATTGGTCAGACCACTCTTCTACACGGCGTTTCATATCGCGAATGATATCCAGCGTGAATTCCTTAGCATTTGGATTACTTTCCCAGCTGTTACCAAAGAAAACTGTCGCTACTTCATACAAGCCGATATAGCCCAGCGAAACGGTTGCGCGACGATTCTTAAAGAGCTGGTCAACACTTTCTTCTTTACCTAGACGATGGCCAAAAGCACCGTACTGATAGAGGATAGGAGCATTCGCTGGTGTCGCCTCTTTAGTGCGTTCGACACGATAAACAAGAGCATCTTCAGCGATATTCATCCGCTCGTTGAAGATTTCCCAGAACTTATTCATGTCTCCCTCAGACTCGAGGGCGATGCGAGGCAGGTTAACCGTCACAACACCCAGATTCATGCGACCTGAATTGACTTCTATGCCATTCTCGTCTTTCCATCCTTGAAGGAAAGAACGACAGCCCATAGGAACTTTGAAAGAACCTGTCAACTCAACAATCTTATCATAGGACAAAACATCTGGGTACATCCGTTTGGTTGCGCACTCTAGAGCCAACTGCTTGATGTCGTAGTTGGGTGTCCCTTCCTCTAAGTTGAGTCCTCTTTTAAGCGTGAAAATAAGTTTAGGAAAGATAGCCGTACGATGTTCTGAACCGAGGCCCTTAATGCGAATGTTTAAGATAGCTTTTTGAATTTCACGCTCAAAACGATTGGTTCCTAGACCAAAACCTAGCGAAGTGAAAGGTGTTTGTCCATTTGAAGTGAAGAGGGTGTTGATTTCATACTCAAGAGATTGCATGGCATCATAGATGTCCTTTTGCGTTTTCTTCCAAGCGTAATCTTCCCGTTTTTCAGGTAAGACCCACTCTTCCGCATCTTTGAGGTGTTTTTGGTAATTCTTCTCTGCATAAGGCGCCAAAACTTCATCGATACGGTCAGCTGAACAGCCACCGTACTGGCTAGAAGCAACGTTGGCGATAATTTGAGAAATCTGAGCTGTCGCAGTCTGGATAGACTTGGGACTTTCTACCTCTGCATTTCCAATCTTAAAGCCATTCTCCAACATACCTTTAAAATCAATCAAACAGCAGTTAGTCATAGGTGTGTAGGGGCTATAATCCAAATCATGATAGTGGATATCCCCCTTTTGGTGGGCATTGGCTACGTGCTTAGGGAGCATTTGCAGTCCGATTGATTTCCCAACAATCCCCGCCGTCAAATCACGCTGGGTGTTAAAGACATCGCTGTCTTTATTAGCATTTTCATTGACAACGGCCTGGTCTTTGTTGAGAAGTTTATGGATGCTAAAGTTGATATCTGTCGCTTTTGAACGCTCAAAATCCCTTTGTGTCCGATAAGTAATATACTCCTCAGCTAGCGCATATTCTTTGGCTTCAAGGAGTTCATGTTCTACGATATTTTGAATTTCGTAAATCTTAACCCCCTGTGGAAAGCGACTATGAATTTCTGTGACAATTCGCTCGGTCAGAGCATTGAGGCGTTTTTCGACCAGGGGTGTCACATCCATAACCTTGTCAGCCGCCTTGTGGAGAGCCTTGTCAATCTTGTCCACATCAAATACAACACGTCTCCCATCTCGTTTTTCAACGAAGAGAGTTGGCAAAATTGTAATTTTTTCTTCTAGTGCAATCATATGCATGCTCTTTTCTAAAATGTTCTTTCTAAAAAGTATTATACCACTCTAAAAAGAAAAATCAATATCTTGTGTTAAAAATCCTAAAATTTTTAAAAATACACAAGATATTGATTTTGTTATTTAATTTTATAGACTTTAAACTCTGAGTAATCAGTCTTTACTTGTTGGTAATTTTCTTTCAAAATTGTTTCCACTTCAGACCAGACTGCTACCTTATCATTCACCACAATCACCTTAGGTTGGTTTTCTTTCAAGTCATTGATTAAACTAGTTTTATTCTCTTCTGTACTCGTGTAAAGAAGAGGTGATGGGAACATGGATCCAGCCAAACGCTGGCTTTCTTTATACATCTGAACATGTGAATCCCAAATATAGATTTGGTCACCATCACTCGTCTCTTGTTTGACTCTATCTACCACTTGATGTTGTTCTCTATAAGAAGCTGGATGCAAGACAAAACGAGCTACAAAAGGAATTGCAATCAGATAAACCACCACTAGGATCGGTAAGTAGAGATTCCCTTTCATGAATTTTTTCCATAGAGTAGGAACTTCCTCTCTTCTCCGACGACGAGCTCCTCTAGCTGAATGTTTCCCACGAATACTGGTCATCAAAAGAAGGAGTAAAAATGGAAGGATTAGAATCAAACGCGAACCGTGAAGAGGTTCTTGAGAAAAAAGCAACAAGGCTAATACAAATAAGAAAGTAAAACTAGCTGGTACTGAAATAACATATAATCTTGATGCCTTTGATTGGAACAATCCTAGAAAAACAAGGAAGAGAGCTCCTAAACCAAAGGTCAACAAACCATAGAATACAACATTATCCATTAGTTGAGGATTCAAGACCTGAAGGGAATCAATCGGATATAAAAGACTCCCTAGAGCCTCTCCAAAACCACCTGAAGCAAGAACATAATATCCTACTGGGTAAAAGATGAGAGAAAAGCCAAGTGCTGCTGCAAAAAACTGATAAACTCCATGAGCAAGGCGGCCATGCCCAACATTAAAGACAAATAAACCAATCGTTACTACTGCAGTAAAGAGAAGACTTGTAAGAGGCTCTATGAAAAATGATAGACCCAAAAAGATCCCCAGACGTAAAAATCCCTTGTCATGGTTAGGATTTGATAGATAAGATGCTATGAATGAAAATCCTGCAAACAGGAATGGCAGAGCTAAAATCGTAGCATAGCCTCCTCCAAAACCGAGACCAGATACCAAAATATAAAATATGGTTAGGAGTTGTTTGGCTTGTTCCCTTTGTCCCGTCAAATACTCTGTCGAAGAAAAGAGGAAATAACCTCCTCCTAAGAGGGCTAGCCATTCTACCAAGGCAAAAAGGATGCCTCCTTGGGTGATGTAAAGTAGCAAGTAATAAATAAGACCGTGACTAGCATAATAGCTACTGTAGAGCTGTCCTCCCTGATGTAAAGCCCACCCTATATACAAATCCTGAGCCTGAGAGGGACTTATCATATCTAAAAGTAAAGGTATCACCACAGAAAAAACCGTTGCAATCGTACTTCCAATGATGAGTCTGAAAAACGGGAAAGCTACCTGTTCTTCTTTTTCTACATGAGATTCAAGATTCCTATCCAGTCTATTTTCAATTTCATTACTCTGTATCGTTTCGGATACTTCTTCGATTCTGCCATATACAGCCATGTCGTTTCTCCTATTCAATTTATCTGTCTTAGTATATCAAAAAGACCTAAAATTGTCAGCTTGCGATGGGTGTTTGAGTGATTTTTTGCATAGTTTCACAAAAGTTTCAATTTCCCGGAATCGGTGTAAATGCGTCTGTTTAAATATCAGGATATAGTTTATTTCTTTCTGAGTCAGCATCATTCCCCCTCTATCTTTCTATTCGTAAAAGGCAAGAAAAATAGGACTGGTTTGTGTCCTAAGTCCTAGATTTCTTATAATATTGGGGCAAATAACTGGGCAATTTCCTTAATCAATTTTTGATACCAGCTATTTTTTATCGTATCTTGGAAAATTTCTTGCGAAACTGAAAAAATCTCCTGAAAATCTTTTTGAATCTCTGTGATTGATGCTGTTTTATATAGCAAAACTGCATTTTCATAGTGATGAAGTAAACTTCTATAATCTAAATTGATAGTCCCAACTGCAGCAAAGTCCTTATCCACTAGGATTTGTTTACTGTGGATAAAGCCTGGACTATACTCAAAAATCCTGACTCCTGCTGACAAAAGATCCGGATAGGCTCCTCTTGTTATGAGCTGGATTAATTTTTTATCCGGAATGAAAGGAGTCACGATGCGGACATCAACACCCCTCATGGCTGCATTTTTAATACTCTCAGTTAAATCATAGTCAATAATCAAATAGGGTGTTGTGATATAGACTGAATCAGTAGCCTGATTAATCAAACTTTGATAAACTTTTTTCCCTACTTGAGTACGGAAGATGGGCTTGGGTCCACTACCGTAAGGAATGCAGAGCCCTTGGCCAGAACAAGGCTGATTTTCCAGGTGATACTGGTCAAAATCGCTGATTTCCCAACGATTGATGTACCAAGTCATCAAAAAAAGACGGGTTAGAGCCTTGACACCAGGGCCATCTAAGCGAATCCCACTGTCCTTCCAATAGCCAAAGCGTTCTATATGATTGATGTACTCATCGGCTAAGTTAATGCCTCCTGTATAGGCTACCTGACCATCTATGACAAGGATTTTACGATGGTCCCGATTGTTGTAAGCCACCGTCAAACGAGGAATCACCTTATTAAACTTATGGGCTTCAATTCCTCGACTACGAAGTTGAATAGTATAGTCTCCAGGCAAAGTCGCCATACAGCCGATATCATCATAGAGCATCTTGACCTCTACACCCTGAGCTGCCTTTTGCTCTAGTATATCTAGTATGCTATTCCACATCAAACCTTCTTCGACAATATAGTACTCTAGAAAGATAAATTTCTCAGCTTTCTTGAGATCTTCCAACATATGTTGCCACATGCTTTCACCCGAAGAAAAGAATTGTGAATCTGTTCGATCATAGACATCGGCATTGCTATCCATACTTAGCAAAGATTTGATAACTCCGTAAGCCGCCTTATCATCTTCCTTCAATTTCTGGCGGAGAGCTTTACTGTTATCCTCCCGAAAATGCATAGAACCAAGTTTGTCCAACTGCTTGATTTCTTTTTTGGACAATCGCCTTTCACCAAACATCAGATAGAGCAAGGGTCCGATGACAGGAACAAAAGTTACCACTAACCACATTACTTTACTATCAGGTGTCATTGAACGATTGACAATTGCGACAATAGTCGCCATACTCATAAAGATTAAGAGAATAACCCATAGAATAGAAGCCATACGCCCTAAGTAAAGAAAGAGACCAAAAACAAGAGAAAGTTCAAGCAGCATAATCGAAAGACTAAAGCCATACTTGGACATTAATAATTGAAATTTTCTATATTTCATATCCCCTCCTTGATATTTTGATACTCAATGAAAAGCAAAGAGCAAACTAGGAAGCTAGCCGCAGGTTGCTCAAAACACTGTTTTGAGGTTGCAGATGGAAGCTGACGTGGTTTGAAGAGATTTTCGAAGAGTATGAATGCTAAAAACAGGTAATTGATACTAGTATAACTCAGGTATTCGGTAGAAGGCAAGTATTTATAATCATTTTTCTGAGTAATCATAAAAGAGACTGACAAAACCAGTCTCTTTCTAGTCTATTTTGATAAAACAATGCGATCAGACGCTTCTCTATCCATATCGTCAATAATCATCTGATTTCCATTAATTGCATAAATCTTGGCATCATCCCCAATAATCATGCGTTGATTTGCAGCATCAAATGTGACCTGTTTGACTTTCTGATCCCCGTCAGATTCTAGCTTAGTCCATGTACCTGTTGTTCCAGTTACCACTAGAGTAATACGATCTCCGTCATCTTGGCCTGTATAAGTCCCATCAATGTCAGTCGGTTGAGCAACAGGTTGGTTCTGTACTGGAGCTGCTTGATTTTGATTACTTCCTGCATTTGCAGTATTGGTATTCTGTTGAGCAGGTTGCTGAGCAGGCTGTTGGACCTGTTGCTGAGCTACTGGTTGTTGAACCTGTTGAGCTCTTTGTGAACAAGCTACTAAGAGACTAAGACTTGCTAGAGAAGCAAGAGAAAGTGTGAATCTTTTTAATTTCATGATGAATTTCCTTTCTGCTACCAATTTAGAGAATTTTCTTTTAACTGGTAGTTTACCTAGTATAACAAGTTCAAAAAAGGTGGTCAATTTATCTGCTCACGGTTCAGCAGGTAGCCTCGTACTTCTGAGATAAAGTAGAGAGACCCTGTAACGAACAGCAAATCCTGCGCGTCGACTCTTTCTTCAAAACTACTGATAAATTCTCGGTAGGAAGGAACTATATCATAACCTGTTACATCTGTCTCATCTAAAGAACCTTGATAGTCAAAGCCAGTCACCTTGAGTTCCACTTGAGGTAAATTTTCAGTCAGATAAGCCAACATTCCTTGATAATCCTTACGTTTCAAGGCTCCAAAAAGGATTTGAGGACGATAACCTTCCTGCTCTTTTTCTTTGATAAATTCAGCCAAGCGAGTCAAGGCAGGGAGGTTATGAGCACCGTCCAAGTAAATCTGCGGGCGAATACGCTCCAAACGACCAGCCCAATGGGTCTTATCCAAAGCATGTCTTACAACCTGTTCATCAACAGTTTCCCTTCCTTCTCTCATAAAGAGAAGAAACGTTTGCAACGCCAAGGCCGCATTCTCCTGCTGATAAGCTCCTTCTAAGCCTATTTTCAGCTGTGAAAGAGTACCCAAAGAACTTGAAAAATCGCCATTCAGCATCGAAAAATCCTGGTCTGCCCGATAAAGGTCAACAGTTAAAGATTCGGCTTTTTTCTGACAGACAAGCCTAGCTTCTGGGGCCAGCTTAGCAATCACTGCCTTCTTACCAGCCTTGAAAATACCAGATTTCTGTTCTGCAATTGCTTCTAGACTATCACCCAAGGTCTCCTGATGGTCGAGCCCGATGGAGGTGATAACAGCAATCTCTCCAGTTACCACATTGGTCGTGTCAAGTAAGCCACCAATTCCCACTTCTAATAAAACCAAATCCACCTCTTGCTCCCTAAAATAAAGAAAAGCAATCAAGGTCAGCAATTCAAAAAAGGACAACTGGTCATGGGTTTGCAGAAGCGTTTTTTCCATCTCCTTGACCTGCTCAGCCAAACGGATAAAGTCTGCATCAGCTATTGGTTGCCCATTAATGCAGATTCGGTCATTGATAGAGATGATATGAGGAGAGGTAAAGGTCGCAACTTTCTTTCCATGCCCCATAAATAACTCCCTCATAAAAGCAATGGTAGATCCTTTCCCATTAGTCCCAGTGACGTGGATAATAGGGTAAGACTTATCGGGATTTCCTAACAAATCCACCGCTTGCTGCATTCGATCCAAGCCTGATCGAAAATTCAAACCAATCCGACTATGGAGCCATTCTTCTACTTCAAACATATACATCTCCTTGACAAAAGTCCAATCAATTACCGCATCAAAGCATGATGACTAACAAAAAACGAGGCCAGGATTTTCGTCCCAACCTCTTACCTGGTTAGCTAATAACTAGCTACTATAAATGCTAACGTGGAGTAAAAATATCCACTGGATGTTCCAACTCTTCCAATTTCTAGGAGTTGGGGTAAAAATGTTCACTGAACATACCAGTTCTCTCTTATTTTAAGGAACTGGGCTAAAAACGTCCACTGGACATGCCTGCGTTTCTAATTTCTAGCACAGGGCTAAAAACGTCCCCCGGACTTACTGACGGTTTTTATTTTTAGCGTCAGGCTAAAAACGTCCCCCGGACGTTTTTACTCCTCCATAAAGCTGTTGAAGACTTCTTCAATCATATTCCATTCGTCTTCTGAGTCTTCAGGGATTGGTTGCAATTCGCCTTCTGTTCCATCTTCGTTTTCGATGAATGAGTAAGCTTGGATTTCAACTTGTCCGTCTTCGTCTTCTTCTGCGTTAACTGGTACTAGAAGAACATAGTTTTTACCAAATTCTTCTTTTCCATCAATGGTCAAAAGGATTTCAAACAAGGTTTCGTTCCCTTGTTCATCTACTAGTGTGATTAGTTCACGTTCTTCGTGGTCGTGGTTATGATCGTGTGACATAGTCTCTCCTTTGTATTAAAATTTTCTATCTAAATAATTTTGTAAAATCAGCTGAGCTGCTAACTTATCAATGACTTTCTTGCGCTTGTTACGGCTGATATCTGCTTGTTCAATCAACATGCGCTCTGCGGCAACTGTTGTCAAGCGTTCATCCTGATAGTCTACTGGTAAACCAAAAATCTCTTCCAGCTTTGCTCCGTAAGCTTGACTAGCTTCCACGCGCGGTCCGCTTGTATTGTTCATGTTTTTAGGCAAGCCCACTACAAATCGTTCCACCTTGTAAGTATCAACTAACTCCTTAACGCGGTCAAAACCAAATTGACCTTGCTCCTCATTGATTTGGATGATTTCAAGTCCTTGAGCTGTAAAACCGAGCGGATCGCTAATAGCCACCCCTACCGTTTTTGAACCAACGTCCAATCCCATAATTCTCATAGGTTATAGATCGACTCCTTGTCCTTTAAGGTAGTAGCGGACCAATTCCTCAACGATTTCATCACGCTCATACTTACGGATTTGATTTCGTGCATTATTATAACGAGGAACGTAGGCAGGGTCTCCACTCAATACGTAACCTACGATTTGGTTAATTGGGTTGTAGCCCTTATCGTTCAACGAAGCATAAACATCAGTCAAAGTTTCGCTAATTTCTTTTTTATTGGAATCGTCCAATTTAAAACGTACTGTTTCTTCAGTAAATCCCATTCTAACACCCTCTTTCCTTAGAATATTACCATTATAGCATAATTCCTTACGTTCTACAATTCAGGCAGTCTATTTATTTGGATTTTCTATTGTTCTGTCGCGCCATTTGCCAATCTGTCTGAAATATATTTGCTTGGTTCATTCTTCAAGAGATTTTCTAAACCAATGTTCTTCAAATATTCTAACTGAGAAGCCTTCTTGACATCCAGAACTTGAAAATCAAAACTAGTCGTTGTTTGAAGTTCTGTTGCACTTAACAGCTTGGTTTCAAGCTTAAATCCTGCTAATTTACGAGATTCTATGATCGATTCATCTTTCTCTTCCGCCTCGAGAAGAGCTTTTTGAGTTTCTTCCACTCCATGTTGGTCAATATAGGTCTTCAACTCATCAGAGACTGGACGCTTTTGTTGGATGGTTAGACTCAAAAAAGTCTTGTCCTTATATGTAATGGTTTGGGTTTGCTGGCTACCATCATCTGACTTTGGCAAAACCAAAGTCTTGGTCACAACTGTATTCTTCTCTGCATTCTCAATAACTGGCAATGCTGACTGAAGCGTATCCTTTTCTGTTTTGGTAGCTGTTCCAGTTTCTTTTTTCTGTCCACAACCAACCAGGACAAAAAGGAAAGCTAGACTAACAAGAACTATTTTTTTCATTTCTTTCTTCCTTCTTCTTTCTTTTTGAAATTAAAATAGAATAAGACTGGGAGTTGCTCCCAGCCTTGATGTTTATAGAGCTGCACGCAAACGTGCTTCTGCATTTTCTACATTACGGACAGAGCGTGGTAGGAAGGCACGAATATCGTCTTCCTTGTAGCCAACTTGCAGACGTTTTTCATCTACAAGAATTGGGCTCTTTAAAATTCTCGGTGTTTCCATAATCAGATTGAGGACTTCGTTGACACTCAAATCTTCAATATCCACTCCAAGGGCTTTAGCATAGCGATTTTTAGATGAAACGATGCTGGCTATTCCGTTATCTGTTTTGGTCAGAATATCCAGTAATTCTTCTCTCGTAATTCCTTCTTTACCAAGGTTTTGTTCTTTATAACTTAACTGGTGGGCATTGAGCCAGGTTTTTGCTTTTTTACAGCTAGTACAACTTGAGACTGTATAAATTTTAATCATGTACCTACCCCTTTCGCTACATGTTACTATCAGTTTAGTCTATTATACCATAAAAAACATCCGACTTGCGACCTATTTTTAAATTTTTTTGACTTTTTTCGTCATTTTCGTACTTTTTTCTTGACAAAATGAAATTTAAAGCCATTCTTGATATTTCTTGATATAAATTTTTTTCACAATTGTCACGCTAATCATATACAAAATAATGATGAAAAGCAAAAAGATGAAATAGATCGGCTTCAAAGGAGTTAGATGAAGAAGGCTAGCTAGTGGACTGTAGGGAAGGAAGGTCACAAAGGCTGCAGCCAATAAGGTTGTCACAAGGACTAGCCAAGCTGGACGACTTTGTAAAAAAGGAATTTTGGCTGAACGCAACATATGGATAACCATAGTTTGTGACCACATGGACTCGATAAACCAACCTGTCTGGAACAAGACAATAAAGCCTACGGCCGACTCTGCTCCATGAACATAGGCATGACCTGTCGTCATGGGTACAATGATAAAATAGAGCAAAATAAAGGTCAAAATATCAAAGGCAGAAGAGATAGGCCCCATCCAAATCATGAAACGTGTGATGGACTTAGCTTCCCAGGTATGCGGATTTCTCAAAAAATCTTTATCCACCTTGTCAAAAGGCAAGGCAATACAAGACAAATCATAGACTAGATTTAGGATAATCAAATGGACTGGTGCCATCGGTAAAAATGGTAAAAAGATCCCAGAGACCAATAGGGATAAGATATTTCCAAAATTAGAACTCACTGTCATTTTGATATATTTGGTCATATTGGCATAGACCTTACGACCTTCAACAAGTCCTTTTTCAAGCACCATTAGATCCTTATCAAGTAGGATAACATCAGCTGTTTCTTTGGCAATATCTACTGCTGTATCAACAGAAATCCCCACATCTGCAACTTTCATAGAAGGAGCATCATTGATCCCATCTCCCATATAGCCGACAGCATGACCGTTAGCCTTAAATTGCAAAATAATCCTTGCTTTTTGGTCAGGAGAAAGTTTGGCAAAGACTGTTACCTCCTCTACGGCTTGAGCCAATTCTTGATCACTCATCTGGTCAATTTCAGACCCTAACAGCATCTGATTAATATCTAATCCAACCTTTTCACAAACTGCTTGGGTAACTTTTTCATTGTCTCCCGTCAGAATCTTTGTTTGAACCCCATGTTCTAACAGTGCCTTAATTGCTGGTGCTGCAGATGGTTTAGGAGGATCTAGGAAAGCTAAATAACCAGTTAGAATCATATCCCCTTCATCATCAACTGTATAAGCATGATCTTCCCTCAAACCTGACTTATAGGCCACTCCCAAGACACGCAAACCTTGTTGATTGAGTTGTCGGACTTCCGCTAATATTTCTTCTCTAATAACATCTGTCAAGGGAGTAATCACTCCTTGGTATTCCGCATAACTGGAAATCGTCAACATTTCCTCTAGAGCACCCTTGGTTACCAAACTAACCACTTCGTGTTCATCCTTAACGATAACACTCATCCGTCTACGTTCAAAATCAAAGGGGAGCTCATCTATTTTTTGAAAAGTTTGATCCAGATTTTGTAAGAGGGTGTGTTCTTTGGCTTCCTTTTCAGTCCGTTTGATGATAGCTCTGTCCATCAAATTTTTCAAGCCCGTTTGAAAATAAGAATTGAGATAAGCTCGTCTCAAAACGGTCAAATCCAAGCGTCCGTGGATGTCCAAGGGATATTCAAGGACAATTTCGTCTTGGGTTAGAGTTCCTGTCTTATCTGTACACAAAATATCAATCGCCCCTAAGTCCTGTATGGCATTGAGTTTCTTGATAACCACTTTTTCCTTGGCCATAATGATGGAGCCTTTTGCTAGACTGGCCGTGATAATCATAGGAAGCATCTCAGGTGTTAATCCGACACCAACACTCAAAGCAAATACGCCAGCTTCCAGCCAGTCACCATCTGTTAAACCATTGGACAAGAAAACGATGGGCACCATGACCAGCATCAAACGAATCAAGAGCCACGAAATACTATTCATCTCCCGCTCAAACGAAGTAGGATCGTCATAGGTGTTCAAAGTCTGCTCAATGGCTCCCATCATGGTATCATCACCAACTGCTAAAACCACGGCCTTGGCACTACCAGATAAGACATTGGTTCCCATAAAGGCGAGCGCTTCTGCTTCTAGCAGACTATCAGATTGTTGAACTGTTGCCTTGGTCAAGGCCAATTTTTCAACCGATTCACTTTCACCTGTCAGGCCCGACTGTTGTACAAAGAAATCGCGCGACTCAAATAAAAGAAGATCTGCTGGAATCATGTCTCCAGCGCTTAATTTAACCACGTCACCCACTACCAGATCATCGATAGGTACTTCTTGAATTTCTCCTTGACGAATGACAGTCGCTGTGTTGACAATCATTTTTGATAGATTGGTCGCAGCCTTATCACTACGGAGTTCTTGGACAAAGCGTATGCCACCAGAAATGAGGACTAGGACAACGATGATAATAGAAGTCGTCGGATCCTCTTGACCTGGTTTTGCCAACCAGACATTGGTCACCAAGGAAATCACGGCGATGACCAGTAAGATGATCGTAAAAGGATTGATAATGGATTCGTAAATCTTTTTGAGGATACTTTCTTCTTGACCCTTTGTGATGGTATTTTCGCCATATAGGTCACGATTTTTCTCCACCTGCTCCTCAGTCAAGCCTGTTAGACTTGTCTTATAAAAAGATAGAGTTTCGTTTAAAGATGTATGAATAGCTGTTGCTAATCTTTCTTTTGTAGTTTTCATTGGTTTCTCCTATCTGTATGAATGATGTGTTTCATACACAGAGACCAATCACTTTATAAGGGCAGAACGACACAAATCAGCGATTGGCTGTGTATGTGCGGTTCCGGATGATCGTCAATTTGCATCGTCTATCTCCTTTCTTTGATTTAAACAGTAGAAAATCCCACCATAAAATGGCAGGATTAAAAAACTAATTATCTGTTTTTCGTTCAAGTTTTAACTCCATAGGGCAATGTAATGAGCTTAGTCTTGGCCTTCGCGACCAGGACTGTTGACCAACGAGTAGTGTCTCCACTGCTTTGCGGTAGTCATCCGTATCCCTATGGTAGCCTCACCTACCGTTTTCGTCTTTCAGTATAAACCTTTAAAATTTAAAAGTCAATCATTTGAGTTGTTTAACTCTTAGATAACTATCAACTCTTTTGGAGCTAGGGTCAACAATTCACAACCGGTCTCTGTAATCAAGATATCATCCTCGATACGAACACCGTATTTGCCTTCTATATAGATACCTGGTTCATCGGTCAAGGCCATACCCGCCTTAATAGTTTCTGTAGAAGTCTGGCTAAAGTATGGTTCCTCATGAATATCCAGCCCAATACCGTGTCCGATACCGTGAGTAAAGTAGTCGCCATAACCTGCCTCAATAATAATATCACGAGGGATTTTGTCAAAGTCTCGGAAACCTAATCCTGCCTTAGCCTGGTCAATCAAGGCTTGGTTGGCTTTCAAAACCGTATTGTAAATCTCCGCCTGCTCGTCGCTGACATGCCCCAGATAGATAGTCCGTGTCATATCACTGACATAGTGGTCATAAAGGCAACCGAAGTCCATAGTAATGGCTTCTCCCAGCTCCACTGGTTTGTGCATAGGATGAGCATGAGGTTTGGAAGAATTGATACCGCTAGCTAGAATGGTGTCAAAAGACAAGCCAGATGCTCCCAACTCACGCATACGGAAGTCAAGGAAGTTGGCAATCTCAATTTCAGTTTTTCCTGGTTTGATGAAGTCAAGCGCATCACGGAAAGCTTGGTCTGAGATAGAACAAGCCTTGCGAATAGCTGCAATCTCCGCTTCATCCTTAATCATTCGAAGACCTTCAACAAACTGAGTTTGTGGAAGCAAGTCCAAACCTGCAAAAGCTGCCTGCATACGGTGATAATAAGAGACTGAAATCTCGTCCTCAAAGCCGATACGAGACAAGCCCATGTCCTTGACAATGTCGGCAATGACAGCCAATTCATCACGGTCAGCCACAATCTCAAAATCACTGGTTTCTTGCTTGGCTGCAATGATATAGCGGGAGTCTGTCACCAAGATCTGACGGTCACGGCTGATAAAGACTGTTCCGTTTGAGCCCCAAAAACCAGTCAAATAATAGATGTTTTTAAGGTTATTGATGATGATGCCATCTAGTTCTTTTTCTTGCATTTTAGCTAGAAATGCTTGTACGCGTTTATTCATGATGTAACTTTCCTTTCAAATAATGTCCTGTGTAGCTGGCTTCATTGGCCGCTACTTCTTCTGGAGTTCCTGTTGCGATGATAGTTCCACCGCCGACACCGCCCTCTGGTCCCAAGTCAATAATATGGTCTGCTGTCTTGATAACGTCTAGATTGTGCTCAATGACAAGGACTGTATTGCCATCGTCAACAAAGCGAGCTAAAACCTTGAGCAAGCGAGCGATATCCTCAGTATGAAGCCCTGTCGTCGGTTCATCCAGAATATAGAATGACTTGCCTGTCGAGCGTTTGTGGAGTTCGCTAGCCAGCTTCATACGCTGGGCTTCTCCCCCAGAAAGGGTGGTAGCTGGTTGACCTAGCGTCACATAGCCCAGTCCCACATCCTTGATAGTCTGAAGTTTACGATGAATTTTCGGAATGTGTTGGAAGAACTCCACCGCATCGTTGACAGTCATATCCAAGACCTGCGAGATATTTTTTTCCTTGTAATGTACTTCTAGGGTTTCACTGTTGTAACGGGTCCCGTGGCAAACTTCACAAGCTACATAAACATCTGGCAAGAAGTGCATCTCAATCTTGATAATCCCATCACCTGAGCAGGCTTCACAACGACCACCCTTGACGTTGAAACTGAAACGCCCCTTCTTGTAGCCTCGAATCTTGGCTTCATTTGTCTGAGCAAAAAGGTCACGTATATCGTCAAAGACACCTGTATAGGTAGCTGGGTTAGACCTTGGCGTTCGTCCGATAGGGCTCTGATCAATATCAATCAAGCGGTCTACATGCTCAATCCCTGTAATGGTTTTGAATTTACCAGGTTTGTCTGAATTACGATTGAGCTTCTGGGCAATAGCTTTTTTGAGAATGCTATTGATTAGGGTCGATTTCCCTGAGCCCGACACCCCTGTCACTGCGATGAATTTTCCTAGTGGGAAGCGAGCTGTGACATTTTGCAGGTTGTTCTCACGCGCTCCCGTCACCTCGATAAAACGACCATTTCCGGCACGGCGCTCGTCTGGCACTGGAATGGCACGTTTGCCTGACAAGTACTGGCCTGTGATAGACTTACTGTTACGAGCTACCTGTTTGGGCGTACCTGCAGCGACAATCTCCCCACCAAAAACACCGGCACCGGGACCAACGTCAATCAGATAATCCGCCTCGCGCATGGTATCTTCATCATGTTCCACTACGATAAGAGTATTGCCCAAGTCACGCATCTTTTTGAGACTGGCAATCAGACGGTCATTATCCCTCTGGTGAAGACCGATTGACGGCTCATCCAATATATAGAGGACACCTGAGAGGTTAGAACCAATCTGAGTTGCCAAGCGAATACGCTGACTTTCCCCACCTGAAAGGGTTCCTGCCGAACGAGACAGAGTCAAATAGTTAAGACCCACGTTATTAAGGAAGGTCAAACGGTCCTTGATTTCCTTGAGAATGGGCCGAGCAATGATGGCTTCATTTTCAGAAAGAGTCAACTGACTGACTAATTCCAAGTGATCTGCGATAGACAGGTCTGAGATTTCTCCGATATGTGGTCCTTGCTCGCCACCCACACGGACAGACAAGGCCTGATCATTGAGACGATAGCCGTGACAGGTTCCGCAGGTCAGCTCATTCATGTAGAGGCGCATCTGGGTGCGAGTGTAATCGCTGTTTGTCTCATGGTAGCGACGCTTGATATTATTGACAACTCCCTCAAACGGAATGTCAATATCGCGCACGCCACCAAATTCATTCTCATAATGGAAATGGAATTCCTTGCCATCTGAACCGTAGAGAATCAAGTTCTTGTCTTCTTCTGACAAGTCCTCAAAAGGCTTATCCATATCCACTCCAAAGGCCGTCATGGCCTGCTCTAGCATATTTGGATAATAGTTAGATGAGATAGGATTCCAAGGGGCCAAGGCTCCCTCACGTAGCGTTTTGCTGGCATCTGGCACTACCAAATCAGTATCCACTTCCAGCTTGATACCCAAACCATCACACTCACTACAAGAACCAAAAGGAGCATTGAAGGAGAAGAGACGAGGCTCTAACTCTGGTACAGTAAAACCACAAACTGGACAAGCATAATGCTCAGAGAACAGCAACTCCGAATCGTCCATGGTGTCGATAATGACATAGCCTTCTGCAATACGAAGGGCAGCCTCAATGGAATCAAAGAGACGACTACGGATACCCTCCTTGATAACAATACGGTCAACCACGACATCGATATTGTGTTGCTTACTCTTAGACAACTCTGGCACTTCGGTTACATCATAGACTTCCCCATCCACACGGACACGAACATACCCATCTTTCTGAATCTTTTCAATAACGCTCTTATGCTGTCCTTTTTTCTTACGGATAACTGGGGCTAAGATTTGCAGACGTTGGCGTTCTGGCAACTCCAAAACCTTATCCACGATTTGCTCCACAGAAGAAGCCTTGATAGCCCCATGCCCGTTGATACAGTAAGGCGTCCCCACACGCGCATAGAGGAGACGCAGATAGTCATTGATTTCAGTCGTGGTCCCCACCGTCGAGCGAGGATTTTTACTAGTCGTTTTCTGGTCGATAGAAATAGCTGGGCTGAGACCATCAATGGCATCTACATCTGGTTTTTCCATATTTCCCAAAAACTGACGAGCGTAGGCTGACAAACTCTCCACATAGCGACGTTGTCCCTCCGCATAGAGGGTATCAAAGGCCAGACTGGATTTCCCTGAACCTGACAAACCAGTCACGACAACCAGCTTGTCTCGTGGAATCTCCACATCAATATTTTTTAAATTATGGGCACGCGCCCCATGAATGACAATTTTATCTTGCATCTTTGTTCTTTCTAGTCCATTATTGCTTACCATTATACCAAAAAAAGTGAGATTCTATTACCCAAAAGGCCGAATTTATAGTATAATAAAAAACTTCTTATTTTAGGTTTCCTTAGGGCTTCCTAACCCTTATATCACGCGCTTTTTTAACAAAAATCACTAATATTACTTTTTACTACTTGCTCCCCCAAAGTACGCAAAAAGGGGAGCAAAAAAGCCCCACAAAAGGGCTAAGATTTAACGAGTTCAGCAGGCAAGAAACTAGCACGGTCAAACGTGCTTTTTTTATTGCTGGTTGCTGATAGGTATATTATACCATGAAGCGCGTGGTTTATAAGATTATGACCTCACAAAAGCCCCCAGATTCGTTTCTGAGGGCTTCTAGTTTATCCATGGTGTTTTAGTTGTCCAGTACGAAACCAAGCGAAATAGGGGGTGAATATGAAGCCTACGCCTACATTTGCCAACATTTATGCTTCTAACTCTTGTAGTAAGGTTAAATCTAAACCATCAAGGTCAACATCTATTTCAAAATCTATGTTTAAATCGATGTCTATATCCATGTTTAAATCTATCTCCACATCCTCTAATTGGATATTCTCCAGATCAATCAAAAAATCTTCAATTATGTCATCCCCCCTCACTTAAATCTCAACATTTCTCAACAAAACACCACAAACGCCTACTTATATGCTTCTAGCTCTCCGTTCTGGTGGATTCTCGCAAAGTTTAAGACGGCTATCTGTTTATATCGGTGGTAGCTAGTGGAGCTAGTACCTGCCATCTCTACGCATTCACTCATTGTTTTCTTCCTCATGTAGCAATAATGGATAATAAAGTATTTTCTGGCTCGCTTGTTCTCTATCTTATTGATGTCGTGGGCGAATATCTCCAACCCCTCACGAATTGCTTTTTCATGCTCACCGCTCAAATTCCACTGATCAGGTAAGACAAGTTCCCAAGCCTCTTCATCTATCCTAACTTGGTTTTCACTCCCTGCCATCCTCTGGAATCTCAGAAAGTAAGTCATCCGCTCTCTTACGTTCATCATCGTTTTAAACTTATCCAGCTCCATTAGTTTGCTCCTTCATGATATAATATTATTGAGATTATAGCTGAGGCGGAGCGCCTTGGCTTTTTTTGCTATTTCTCTATGTTCGCTCTAGCTTCAAATGCTTTCCCGTGAGAAAAAATGTACAATGACGGGTGAAGCTCATAGAGGCGCGTGGGGAGGGAGATAGCCCCCGTATCTCCTTATGGTTTGATAAGCAATTAAGGGATGTTTTTATCTCTCTTATTTCCTTGTCATTCTGCAAGCAATTAAGGCAAGTTATTTCTTTGCTTATCTGCTTATCATTTGGTAAGCAACAAATCCAAAATAACAGACTTTTAAACCGCTCTTATCTCCCTGTCATTTGGTAGGAAAATAAGGGGAGTTATTTTAGTTCTTATTTCCTTGTCATTTTGTAAGGAGAAAATCCAAATTAAGGAAGCTAATAAGTCTCCTTATCTCCTTACAGTTTTTCAGGGAGCAAAATCAAAATAAGCGATGTTATTTCCTGTCCTATTCCCTTACCGTTTGACAAGGAGAAAAACGAAAATAAGGAGCTTTTAAATTTATCTTAACTCCCTATCGTTTTGTAAGCAATTAAGAAGGCTTATTGTCGTCCTTATCTGCTTGTCGTTCTGCAAGGAGTAGATCCGAAATAAGAGGGCTAAAAACTTCGCTTATCTGCTTGTCATTTCTCAGGGAGTTAAGAGGGGTTATTATTGCTATTAATTGTTTGATAAATGATAGGGGGATATATCCACTTTTCTCGGCGTTCGCTCGGAGTTCAACACACATAACCCTGCCATTTGTCAGGCATATTTACTGCCACTACCTAATCAAAACCTAAGTATTTCCTGTTTCCTTTTCCTAAACGAATAATTTTTTTATCAAAACACGCGCTCCATTTATCGCACCCTTTTTTTGGAACGCTCTGCTTACTTAAACCCTTGATATATCTAGCTTTTTTTTAACATTTAAACCGTCTAATATGTAGTATTTGTTCGTTTTGTAAATTGCACACTACTTCATATCGTCCTACAATCTCAAACCATTCAGCCAAAATCTATCTCCTTTTTTAGTATACTTCAAAAACTTCTTATAGTGCTTACGATACCTGTCACGTTTCATATACCTTGGTCTTTCAGGGAAACCATCAAACATATATCCACCACGTCTAGGACTCCACCCTGGTTCTACCTTTCTGCCTTCTTTTAGTGCAAGCTCCCAGTAGTATTGGCAATCCGTTTTACTACGGTTCAGGGTATGCTTGTGGATATCTAGACAAGTACCGCAACTAAAATACAAATACCGTTTATAAAGCAACCTGCACCGTCTCCCACAATCAGGGCAAAGAAAGAAATATCGATTACCTCCCTTAGTTCCTGCTATTCTGTCTAATTCAAATGACTCTCCACCAAAATCAATCATTAAATTATCCAAATCAATCTCTAAACGTTGACCGTCCAACTCAGCTATACCCTTAGATATTCCTCTCATCTTCATTGGTTTAGTGATTGTTTCTATTGCTAACCGCTTCATTATTTCCCCCTATATGGAAAAACCCAAAACTATTGGGTTCAGTAGTAGTGAAACCACAAAAAGAGGCAATGCCCCTTTGATACTATTCTTCACTGAGTAAGCCACTTACTACCACATCACGGACAAATTGAGCTTGTTTTTCTTTGGGTAGTTGCAAAGCTTCAAGTAAAGACTCTAGAACTTGCTTGTCAGTTCCTGCAATCAACTTCTTAATGATATTCTGGAATTGTCCTTCCAAGTACTCGCAAAAATGTATCCGCTGTGCTTGTGTCGGCTGCACTGGTACTGGTGAACTATCTGCAATCAACAAGAAGCAGGCTTCCGCGATTTGGGCGAATAACTTTGCACGCGCTTCAGGGTGTCTGTATAACTCATAGGCATTTATGCTAGTGTCTTCCGTCCGGAGCTTCTCACCTAGTTCAATCAGTTTAGGCGTATCTTCAAGACATACTGGTGTTGCATCCGCCATAAAATCATCACGTTTGCGATTGAGTTCCTCCAGTTCCTGATCTGCCTGTTCAAAGTATGTTTGTTCTGTCATGTTGTTTTTCCTCTTTCTGTTTTTAAGGGTTTCACTAGTAGTTACATCATTGCAAGGGGGTCGGTACTATCTACCCCATTTTGTTATCTGTATAATACCAATACGATAGCCACCGAATTAAAGGATTCACTAGATGGTGTACCAGAAAATTTAACGCCCAGCACTTCAACAGTTGCCATGAAGTCATTGATCTCTTTCTCAAAGTCTTCTTTTTCCCATCGTCTAGTATATTCAAATAGCTTGGCTTTCATGTATTTTCTCCTTTGATTGGTGTTTAAGTAGTTTTTGTTGACCTTCTTTGGTGTTTTGTTGACCTTCTAGGTTACGCCTTCCACCTTACTCTCCCAAGGGTTTAGGTCACTTGTTGACCATGTTGACCTTCTTTTGAAGTCGTAGCTCTTATATATAAAATATATCTATTTCATTTACATTCTTGTTTTTAAAAAGAAGGTAACAAGGTCAACATAAGGGATATAAAAGCAGTAGTACCAAGGGTTTAGGATGTTGACCTTCTTCAAAACAAGGTCAACAAGAAGGTCAACAAATTCCGTAAAAACCCAGTCATATCAACGGTTTAGAGCATTATGAGAAGGTCAACATTATTCTTTTTTAGTTATAGCATGATTTACTCGACCCAGTTTTTGTCTCTCAAACTCCAACGGATCTAGTTTGTCAAAATCTTCAATTCTAACACGAGCCTTTTTGAGTTGATACTTATTAGGTGTTAACTGCTGTAGGTGTCTGATAGTATCTTTTCCTGCCCCGTAAACATTGGGCTTGGGTATTCCCATATCTTCAGCATAATGTTTCAGCGATCTGGTCATTATAAAAACAGGTACTACGTCCAGCTCATGCCAACCTCTTTCCATGTATTCATGCTTAACCCATGAAAGCAAGTAGTCATTATCCTCTTGGTATTCTTCTAACAGGTCTTTGACTGTTTGAGGTTCGATAAAGTGAGTAAATGGCTCTTGATTGATAGCTTTGTAAAGTGCGTATTCTAATACTTCATCGTTGGCCAAAAATTCATTTTTTATCCAAGGTTTTTCCTTCTCCCCGTTAAAGTCAGCATTAAAAGGGACGATCATAATTCTACGATACCAGCCTTTTGTCTTGTTGCCGCCATTGGGGATATAGTTGCCTGAAAAGATATTGAATAACTTGAAAGTAGCTTCAAAGGCTGGGCGTCCTTTGGGATTGACTAGAACAGTGTCGCCACTAGTGATACTCATTAGATCCGACGGATTTTTTAAGTATTCGTTTGGGGCTTCATCTCCGATATTACAAACTTTACCTACCAGGGTTTCTAAGTTATGCTTTTCAGCAAACTGTGCAGGTTTTAAGGCTGATATATTGCTTTCCCCTATTAGATTGATAAGGAAGCGCTGAAATGTCCCTTTACCATTGTTACCGTCCCCGTAGAAGATGGCAAACTTATTTCGGGTATGGTTAGGGTTAATAGCTTCAAGGATAATCTGCCAAAACAGTGTTACCAGTTCACTGTCATTACAAACAATTGAGTTTAGCCAATCATCAAAAGTTTTGCCCTCTCTATCTGTTGGGACTCGTTTAGGCGCGTGGTAGGCCGTGCTTATCTTACTTGTAATTACATACTTAGGACTAAAGGGGAGTAGCTCCTTAGTTTCTAAGTTGATAATGCCATTCTGTACTGGAATGAGGTTGGAACTTTCTAAAGGTTTTCGTATCTTTGCCAATGTTCTAACCATTAACTTAATCTGAGGCCACTCTCTGGGTTTAATTCTAACGTCAAAGGTCTTACACAAAAGATTGAATAGATCATTACTAGCGGTATAGATACCCTCGTCTAAATCATAGATATAGAGCAAGCTATAATCAGGTATATTGCTCTTGCTGATAAAAGTAAATGTGACAATCTCGCTCAGTATTTTTGCTACTGTGAATGTCTGGGGCATGGCCACCTTTTCGGTAACGTCCCCTGTGGTCTCATTTACCTTAGTTTCGGTATGTTCTGCCCGCCATTCTTCTCCAGCTTTAAAGATACGATTTTCAAGCTCCTTCATCGTTCTAGGAGGTTGTTCTTGCTCTCTGACCTCCAAGATTTCACTTTTTAGGTTTGCTAATTCTTCTAGTTCTATGGTTCTAACCTCTCTTTCTATATTCAGCCCGTGCTATACTGCTAAAAGTGCGGTCTAGCTCCTCAATAGGCAATGGTTCAACTGTCACGCTATTGGCTATCTTAGTAAGTTCATAGGCGGTCTCTAGGTCACAATCAACCCACTTATTAAAGAGTAAACCTACAAAGCGTGTCAGCGCTACGTTTCGCCCTCCCTCGTCTCCAAATCCGTTGAAAAGCGTGTCAATGATCCTCATGGTCATAGATTTCTGACCGCTTGGCCTTGGAGTGTATGGAAGACTTGTAGCATTCTGTTTGACTGGTTCAACCGTTGTCTGTGGTACTGGATAATCAAGTCCATGCTCTACAATTTTTTGATAATTTGCTGGGTTGCCTGTTGTTACTGGTAGCCCTTGGAGTTGTGACCATGTTAAACTGGCCATGTCAAAGGGTAGCCCAATCTTATCAGCAATCTCTTTCACTACCTGCTTATAGGTGGCCTCATTCATCACGTTGTCAGGCTTCACTACAAGGCGAAAACGGGGCTTTTCTAAGCTATGTTTAATAGTCGGGTATAAGATATAGGAGTAGCCAAATAAAGCGCTAGAAACGGCCTTTATAAAGCCCTCAGACGTCCCCTGTATATCGTCATAATCAAGGAAAATCAAATCCCGATAGATTAGACTGGAGTTGTTTCGCTTGTAACTGCCATGCTTTTCTGGCGTCACTTTCCCACTGATACAGTAAGGCGCTTGTGTACGTTTAAATTCTTCAATGTTTGCCCCTTCAGGGACTACCAAAGGCTTAAAGCGTTCAATGTACTGGAACGGCTCAATTTTATCAAATGGATAGACAAGATTACTCTGAAAGCCTTTAGCCTCATAAATTGTCATACTATCGCCCCTTTTTGCGTTTCTTTTTTAACTTCTTCAGTAGCTTTTGTTCTTGGAACTGTTCCAAAGATCTGCCACGGTGCTTATACAATTTAATGTCATGATAATGTCCTCCGCCCTGTGCTGGGTGTGTGTTATATCTACCCATTTTCTACCCCCAGAAACTTCCAGATGTCAGTTATTTTATAATAAACCTTTCTTGTATCTTCAAGCGGTGGATGGTATCGCCTCAACCCTGCTTTTTCCCATTTTTGGAGTGTCAGATATTTTATATCTAACTCGCCCATGACTTCCTGGGCTGAGATTAAACCTGTCAGTCGTGGTTTGACTGTATCACGCGCTTTCAGGTATCTTTCCACTATCTCCAGAATGCCATGCGCTAGGTCTTGCTCACTTTCTCGGCTTAGGCTAAACATATCCGCCCACCTCCTTCAAGGTTTCTTTATAGCTTTCTAGGTCGCTGTTCATCAACACCGCTAGGCGCTTTTCTTCTTCTCGTATCTGATTGTAAAATGTTTTTGCTCCGTCCAGTAGCTCCTCTTTGTTAGCAGGGATAAAATATCCTCTAAATGTCCCATGGCGAACCCCAACAATAGGAACGCTATGGCGCGTGATTAGACGGCTGATAATATCTTGCACGGTTCTTTCTGCTAGCTTAGTGATCAGGCTGATTTCTGCCCCTGTTATGGAGTTCTCAGCCCCTACCTTGATTAGTCTTAATACTCGTTTGTCATTCTCTGATAGACTCATTCAGTTCCTCCTCTCCTTTGCTTTTATTCACAACGGTTATTTGTCCGCTCACTACCCCTTGCAAAATAGCTTTTTGAGTTTCTATGATTGTATCCAAAGTTTTCAAAATAGCTGTCTTAGTCTCTAAATCAAACGCTTGTTTTGTCAACAAGCTCATAGTTACAGCTAACTTTGTTGCATTGTCCATACACGTAGCTAGAAAAATCTCTTTAGTAAAATAAGGTTCATCTGGTATTTTTTCACTATCAAGGTATATCTTCACTATGTAACTCATTTCATCCCTCCGTAAACTCTTACCCCTGCAAGCTGGATATATCGCCCATATTCAGGGTTTAAATCCTCGCTAGGTGTTTCTATCGTCTGTTGGTTTTCTCGCTCTATTTTGACGCTTTTTTTGCGGTCTCGGTGGTTTAGATAAAGCAGTAAGCCAATCAATACCATCATAAAGACAACCGCTTGTGTATTGGTCAAATCTAATTCATTCATGTCATGCCCTCGCTTTGTAATTCTTGATATAGTCCACTTGATCAGTTCGCTCCATCTTCAGGAACTCGTCCACCTCTTCGGTGCTTACCTTTCTATCTACAAAATCAGCAATAAACTGGAAGAGGTTCGGATTTCTCTCCTTGATTTCAGCCATTTGTTTATCAAATTCTGCTTGTGTCATGTTGTCTAGGTCTAGTGTCATTGCATTGCCTCCTCAAACTTCTCTATAAGACAACTTTTATTTACTCTCTGAGTTCCATTTTTAGAGTTAAAAAGAATATCTTTTAAGGTTACAGTAGCCTCTAAATACTCCTTTTCAGCATGCTCTATATACGCCTGTTGCTCTGCTTCGTTCTCAAAAAAGTGCTTGGCTTGGCGTTTAAAGAAGGCTTGTCGCATAGCGTCCATTTCAAAAATACCAGGGGAGAAAAAGACTCCCGTAGTGCTTTTAGAAACTGCCTCGATTTTATAGCTGTCATTCAATTCAGGAAGTTCAATCCAAAGTAAACGGTGTAAATTTTCTTTGATGAATTTTGTCTGATTTGCCAATAACGAAAGTCTACTAAGCCCATTTTTTTCGCCAATTTCTCGCATTTCTGCGCTAATTCTGTCTATATGTCTAGTTAAATTCTCGTATGTTGTTTCTGTCATGTTTTTTACCTTTGTTTCTATGTTGTGTAACTGCCCTGAGGGCTTTTAATGCTTTTTTTCCTGTCACATACCTCACACTCAAAGTTTGGCGATAGAGAGTGTGGGGATTTTTAATGGTTGTTTCTTATACAGTTTTTCTTGTAATGAAGTTCCTCACGCTCAGAGTCGCCAAATTGAAAGCGTGAGAAAGTACCAGTTTTAAGAGTTGGCGCTCTCCGTATGGTCAAATTGCCCTAAATATGCTATAATCTAGGTATAAATCTTTACTAAAACCTCTTTGATAATAGCTTGCCTGCTTTGTTAAATTCGTTTTAGTGTTAGTGTGAAAGGCTCTGCGGTGTGGTTATTGCTAAGCCTTTTTTTGTTGCTCTCACGCGCTTCTTTGGCGTGTTTTTTTATTTCTGAATGCCATAGCCTTGATTTCCTGATAACTCATATTCAAGCCAATCATGGCTATTACCATATCCTCAAAGGCTTGATATTGCTCCAGCTCGTCACTGGTCAAGCTATCGATGCCATTATAGCCCCCACGTTCTTCCCTTAACTGTTTAGCATTCCTATCGGTTACTGCTTTCAGTAGCAGGTTGTTCATAGTGCTATGCGCGTGCTTTGGGGCTTGTTCCCAGTTCTCAATGCTGTCATGCAAGGTTTTTCTTTTTGGCTTTTCTAGCGCCCTCTGCATACGAAACTTAGAAAGTTCCTCACGCATTTCAAAGAAAGCTTTGACCAGGTTCATTTTGAATTTACGAACTGGTGCAGTATTCTTTAGATAAGTGATCAGCAAGGTCGCTTGTTGCTCATTCAAGCGATAGATTTTCATTGGTCTCCCTCGCCCGTCTAATTTACGCATTTCAAATGCGATAATTCCGTAGCTTTCAAAATCAGCTTTATGCTTCCTTAAAAGTTCTTGTATTGTGTGATGAGTGACTTCAGCACATTCAGCGATAATTTCGCTTGTAGTATACGGCTCTTTCTTACCGTCCATGTAGACTAGTTCCATTGGTTTTCTCCTTTCTAGCTATAAAATAGTTCATCTATGGTTATATCTGATTTGATTTCTGCAACCATTGACTTAATCGCTAGGCGTTCCTTGTCATTGAATGGCGTTTTACCTAATTCTTTGTTGTTGTATGACTGCAAAGAAATATCTAGCTTGTCCGCCATCTGTTGTTGAGTTAGTCCTAACATAACCCGATAGCCTCGTAGTTTGCTCATAGCTTTCCCCCTTTCTAAAAAATCCCCCCTCCATGAATAGATTGAAAGTGTGAAAGGTTGGAGGGGGTGGTATCCGATTTGGATAACTTGTGTTTTATTATATATCCGTTTCGGTTAATTGTCAACTGTTTTTTAGATTTTTTTGTATCATTTCTTGATACTTTTCTAAAAATCAGATATAATCATCTTTGAAAGGTGTGATAAATTATGAATAGATTGAAAGAACTGAGAAAACAAAAAGGGCTAACCCAACAAGGATTAGCTGATGAAATTTCTGTATCTAAAATTACCGTATTGCGGTGGGAAAACGAGGAACGCCAAATTAAACCAGAAAAAGCCCAGCAACTAGCTGACTACTTCAAGGTAAGCGTTGGGTATCTGTTGGGGTATGAGGATGACTCTAGCTTAATAAAAGAATTAGGCCAAAAAATTTCTAAAATGTCCGGTACAGAGGCAATGGATTTTGCTTTTACAGAAGAAGGTGACTTACTCGCTGAATTAATGTATCAAGCTGAATTGAAGAAGGAAAAGCAAAACAACAAAAAATTTAGAAATTTTGTTAAGTTCTTAAAAACAAATATAATCGTTTTAAACGATGAAGAAATTGAAAATTTTTACAATATGCTTTTAACTGCTGATTTAAACAGTGGAAATAAAAAGAAATTATTTGAAAAAGTGGCAGATGAAGACTTTACTAAAGCTGTTGATTTCTTAGAAAATAACGGATATACTATCTTTTTCGATAAATCATATAGCGATGACTAATATCTTCTAAACCATCGGCGAAGCCGTAGGCATATATAGAGAGAATTAAAAAGGAGTAAAAAAATTATGAAATTTTGTCCTGAATGCGGAAATTCTGTTGTTGGTTGCAAGTTTTGTCCGAATTGCGGATACTCAATCAATGTGTCACTTACAACTTCTCCCCAAAAAGTAGCAACTCCATCGTCTAGACCTTCTACTGTAAGAAGTAAACGTACTGATAAAGTCGGACCTCTTGAAATAGATAAAAATCATCGTACATATAGAATACATGGAGCAAGAAAAGCAAAAGGTTCATCAGGTCTGATTGGCGGAACTGCTAAAGTTGTTGGAAAAACCACCTTAGCGCTTGGGACAGGCGGTTTATCTTTGATTCCATCTTTAATTAAAAAAGATAAAAATGATACCGACTGGTACTCCTTCGATGATTTAGTATCTTACGAATTAGTTATAAACGATCAGTCTGTTGTTTCCGGCGGTGTTGGACAAGCTTTAGTAGCTGGAGCGGTATTTGGTGTAATAGGAGCCGTAGCTGGCGGAATCGTCGCTAAAAGAAAAGCAACTACCAAGATTTTGAATATGACAATCCGAATAACATCTAACGATTTTACTAAACCAGTTGTTTTTATAGATTTAATTAAAAAACCTGTTAAAAACACATCTAAAGAATACAAAGAAGCTATTGAAAATGCTCAAAAGATTATTGGAGCTCTAGATGTTATTACCCATAATTCATAAACAAAACTCCCCCACCTCGTCGAATACCCCCCTTTTTTCATGGTCTATTGTGCAAAAACAGGGGAATTTGAAGAATAGAAAGCCAATTTTACAGACTAAAGCTAAAAAATAAGCGAAATTGACAAATAGAAAAAGACAAGCTAGCTACTGCCAACTTGTCTAATAGTACCTAACTGAAAATAAGCGAAAGGTTAGGTATTTACAACATCATTATACCACTCTTGCATTTAAAAAGCGACTTACACCATACCCACGCGCCACAATGTCCAACAATCATGAAGCGCGTGGATTCTCAAGCTTCGTTCGAGCTTCAAGCCCATATAAGCCCCATATCTACTAATTTTGTTGATGTCAACAAAAGTCAACTACTCACAATGTTTTAGAAAGGATCTCATGAACGAATTACAATTTTTAATCTATACCGCTGACAACGATAGCGAGACAGCTAGTGTCATCATCAAAGGCGAAACGATTTGGGCTAGTCAGAAAGAAATGGCTAGACTTTTCGATGTCGGTGTTCCTGCAATTAGTAAGCACTTAAAAAATATCTTTGAAGAGGGAGAATTAGAAGAAAAGGTGGTTGTTTCCAAAATGGAAATAACCACAAAACACGGTGCAATTGCTGATAAAACCCAAACTAAGGATGTCAGCTACTACAACCTTGATGCCATCATTTCAGTTGGTTACCGTGTCAATTCCCAAAAAGCTACGAGATTTAGACAGTGGGCTACTTCGGTACTTCGTGAGTACATGATAAAAGGGTTCGCCATGGATGACAACCGTCTGAAACAAGGCGAAAACTTGCTGGAAAAAGACTATTTCCGTGAGCTCTTGGAGCGCGTGCGTTCTATCCGAGCTAGTGAGCGTCGTATATGGTTGCAGATTACAGATATTTTTGCTGAAATCTCTATCGACTATGACCCACAAAGTACGTTGACTAAGCAATTCTATGCTGATGTACAGAATAAGTTTCATTATGCAATCACTGGCCAAACTGCTGCGGAAATTATCTACACGAAAGCAGACCATACAAAAGACAACATGGGGCTTACAACATGGAAAAACTCCCCTAACGGTCGCATACTGCAAGCAGATACTCAAATAGCAAAGAATTATCTTTCAGAAACAGAAATCCGTTCCCTTGAAAGAGGAATATCTAGCTATTTTGATTACCTGGAAAGACAGATAGAACAGCGAAAAGCTCAGACAATGCAACAACTAGCCCAAAGTATTGACCGCTTTTTGACTTTCCAAGAATACGATATTTTAGAAGGTCATGGAAAAATCACTTCCAAGGTTGCGAAAGATAAAGCAAAAGCAGAATACCAACTATTCAACAAAACTCAAAAGATAAACTCGGACTTTGAAAAAACTTTAAAACAGCTAACTGACGATAAAAAACTTTAAATACAAGCCTGTTTACTATAAACAAGCCCATATTAACCCCATATCCGCCTTGCTTCCAACTCTGGTATTATTTACCGCCTGACTCTTTAAAATCGAATATGGGGCAATCTATGAAGCCCTAGCATGATATAAAACCTTTTTGATAATGGCTTGCCTGCTGATGTATTTTAGAAAGGTTTATCATCATGAAAATAACTGAAGTTATAAAAAAAGACGGTAGTAAAGTCTATCGTGCTAATGTATATCTAGGAGTTGACCAGGTAACAGGAAAGAAAGTAAAAACCAAAGTAACAGGTCGGACACATAAAGAGGTAAAGCAAAAGGCCACTAAAGAAAAAATAGCTTTTCAAAAAGCAGGATCTACCAGACAAAAGGCTGTTACCATAAAAAACTATCAAGAATTGGCAACCCTCTGGTGGGAAAGCTATAAGAATACAGTTAAGCCAAACACTCAAGGAAACGTTAGAGCGCTAATAGATAATCACATATTGCCTACTTTCGGGGAGTATAAGCTCGATAAGCTCACTACTCCACTTATTCAGTCAATTATCAATAAGCTTGCTGATAAGGCTAATAGAGAGGAAGAGGGCGCTTTTCTACACTATGATATGATACACGCTTTAAACAAACGTATCTTACAATATGGCGTAACCATGCAAGCTATACCGTCCAATCCTGCGCGTGATGTTGTTTTACCTCGTAACACTCAGAAAGCAAAGCGCCAAAAGGTAAAACACTTTGAAAATCAAGAACTAAAAAAGTTTCTTGGTTATCTCGATAATTTAGATAGCGATAGATATCGTTACTACTATGAGACAACGCTCTATAAGTTCCTATTGGCTACTGGTTGCCGTATCAATGAAGCTTTAGCTCTTTCCTGGTCTGATATAGATTTAGATAATGCCGTGGTACATGTTACCAAAACACTAAATCGGGATTTAGAAATCAATAGCCCAAAATCTAAGGCTAGTTATCGGGATATAGATATAGATCAAGCGACTGTTAGCATGCTGAAGCAGTACAAACTACGCCAAACTAAAGAGGCTTGGAAGATAGGGCAACGTGAAAGTGTAGTATTTTCTGATTTCATTCATGAGTATCCTAGCAGTTCAAGACTTAAAAGAAGATTGCAAACACATTTTAAGCGTGCTGATGTTCCTAACATTGGCTTTCACGGATTCCGTCACACTCACGCTAGTCTCTTGCTTAACTCTGGAATACCATACAAGGAACTCCAGTACCGCCTAGGTCATTCCACTTTATCAATGACCATGGATATATATAGCCACCTCTCAAAAGAGAACGCAAAAAAAGCAGTCTCATTCTACGAAACTGCACTAAAAGCACTATAGGGGGAGCAAAAAGGGGAGCAAATTCAAAAATCAACATTTCAAGACAAAGTAAAAAGCCAATAACAACGGTGTTTTTGTAATATTTTATTTGAAAAAAGCCGATTTTGTAGTATAATAGTACGGTGTGAAAAAATCTGAAAAATGAGAAAGGATAAGGGATATGAAACAAGTTTTTCTCTCTACAACAACTGAATTTAAAGAGATTGATACGCTTGAACCGGGTACTTGGATCAATCTCGTCAATCCGACTCAAAATGAATCACTCGAAATCGCCAACGCCTTCGATATTGATATTGCCGACCTTCGTGCACCACTCGATGCGGAAGAAATGTCTCGTATTACCATTGAAGACGAGTACACCCTGATTATCGTTGACGTGCCGGTCACAGAAGAAAGAAATAACCGCACCTACTACGTAACCATCCCGCTTGGTATTATCATTACTGAGGAAACCATTATCACTACGTGTTTGGAACCACTACCTGTCCTTGATGTCTTTATCAACCGTCGATTGCGTAATTTCTACACCTTCATGCGTTCGCGTTTTATCTTTCAAATTCTCTATCGCAATGCAGAGCTTTACCTAACAGCCCTTCGTTCGATTGACCGTAAGAGTGAACAAATCGAAAGTCAACTGCATCAATCAACTCGTAATGAAGAATTGATTGAGCTCATGGAATTGGAAAAAACTATCGTCTATTTCAAGGCTTCTCTCAAAACAAATGAGCGTGTGATTAAGAAATTGACCAGCTCAACCAGCAATATCAAGAAATACCTTGAGGATGAAGACCTGCTTGAAGATACCCTGATTGAAACCCAGCAGGCCATCGAGATGGCAGACATTTATGGAAACGTCTTGCATTCTATGACAGAGACCTTCGCCTCTATCATTTCTAACAACCAGAACAACATCATGAAAACCTTGGCCCTTGTGACCATCGTCATGTCCATCCCAACCATGGTCTTTTCTGCCTACGGGATGAACTTTAAGGATAATGAAATCCCCCTAAACGGCGAGCCGAATGCTTTCTGGTTAATCGTCTTTATTGCCTTTGCTATGAGTGTCTCGCTCACTCTCTATCTCATCCATAAAAAATGGTTCTAAGAGGAGTTCCTATGTCTCAGATTGATCTACAAAAATTAACCAAGAAAAACCAAGAGTTTGTCCACATCGCTACCCAACAATTCATCAAAGATGGAAAAACAGACGCTGAAATCAAGGCTATCTTTGAGGAAGTTATTCCCCAAATCCTTGAGGAGCAAGCCAAGGGTACGACTGCTCGTTCCCTCTATGGCGCACCGACCCACTGGGCTCATAGTTTCACTGTCAAGGAACAATATGAAAAAGAGCATCCAAAAGAAAATGATGATCCAAAACTCATGATTATGGACTCAGCCCTTTTCATCACTAGCCTCTTTGCCCTCGTCAGCGCCCTCACAACTTTCTTTGCAGCAGATCAGGCTTTCGGCTATGGACTTGTCACTCTCCTGCTAGTTGGACTTGTTGGTGGATTTGCCTTCTACTTGATGTACTACTTTGTTTACCAATACTATGGACCAGATATGGACCGCAGCCAACGTCCACCTTTCTGGAAATCTGTACTGGTTATCCTAGCTTCTATGTTCCTTTGGTTGCTTGTCTTCTTTGCAACAAGCTTCCTACCAGCTAGCCTTAACCCAGTACTTGCTCCATTGCCACTGGCTATCATCGGAGCAGCCCTCCTAGCCCTTCGCTTCTATCTCAAGAAACGCTTGAATATCCGCAGCGCAAGTGCAGGACCAACACGTTATTAAGAAGAATCATAAAAGCAACTGCAGGCGCGGTTGCTTTTTTACTACTTTCCTGATTTAAAAGTATTCTTCTGACATCCCACATAGCTTTCTCTTATCTTTTGTGATAAAATAGGCTCAATCTATTTCTAGGAGGATGAGATATGGTTTCTACTATTGGTATTGTTAGTTTATCTAGTGGCATTATCGGTGAAGACTTTGTCAAACACGAAGTGGACTTGGGTGTCCAACGTCTCAAGGATTTGGGACTCAATCCTATCTTTTTGCCCCATTCGTTAAAAGGATTAGACTTTATCAAGGACCATCCTGAAGCCCGTGCGGAGGATTTGATGCAGGCCTTTTCGGACGATAGCATCGACATGATCCTATGCGCCATCGGTGGAGACGATACCTATCGCTTACTACCTTATCTTTTTGAAAATGACCAACTACAAAAGGTTATCAAACAAAAAATTTTTCTTGGCTTCTCGGATACAACCATGAACCATCTCATGTTGCATAAACTAGGAATCAAAACTTTTTATGGTCAATCCTTCCTAGCAGACATTTGTGAATTGGACAAGGAAATGCTAGCCTATAGCCTTCACTACTTTAAAGAATTGATTGAGACGGGAAGAATCTCAGAAATTCGCCCTAGCAATGTTTGGTATGAGGAACGAACTGATTTTAGTCCCAAAGCTCTGGGGACACCTCGTGTCAGTCATACAAATACTGGTTTTGAGTTGTTACAAGGAACTGCCCAGTTCGAGGGGAAAATCCTCGGTGGTTGCCTCGAATCCCTCTACGATATCTTTGACAACTCTCGATACGCAGATAGCACGGAGCTCTGCCAAAAATACAAACTTTTCCCTGACTTGTCAGACTGGGAAGGAAAACTCCTCTTGCTAGAAACAAGCGAAGAAAAGCCTGAGCCGGAAGACTTCAAAAAGATGTTGCGGACTGTAAAGGACACTGGCATATTCGAGGCCATCAGTGGACTCCTGGTCGGAAAACCTATTGATGAATCTTTCTATGACGACTATAAAGAGGCACTATTGGATATCATTGGCAGCAATATCCCGATTGTCTATAATCTAAATGTCGGCCACGCAACTCCGAGAGCAATTGTACCCTTCGGAGTCCATGCCCATGTAGATGCAAAGGAGCAAGTCATTCGCTTTGACTATAACAAAAAATAAATAGTTTCTCTATTTTTGTGCTTTTGTATTCGTTTTCGTTACAATTTGTATCTGAATTTATTGCATTTCGCTAATTTCTATGATATCCTTTTGAAGGAGGTGTATATGACAAAACAAAAAATTAATCGAATCGTAGGTTCTATTGGTGCCTTTATTGGAATCATAGTATTTATTGCCTACATACCTCAAATTATCGCTAATTTACAGGGAAATAAAGCTCAACCATTTCAACCTTTATCAGCTGCTATATCTTGCTTAATCTGGGTTATTTATGGATGGACAAAGGAACCTAAGAAGGATTGGATACTAATCATTCCAAATTCAGCTGGTGTTATTTTAGGTGGAATCACTTTTTTGACTTCACTCTAACAAATCTAATAGTATATATAAAAAGCTGGGAAAAGTTTCTCAGCTTTTTTCTATATTCTCAGATATGCTAGTTACCTGTACATACTAATGACCGCTTTTCCACTCACAATCATTCTCGTGGTCATCAACCAGCCCTGCTGCTTGTAGAAAAGACAAGACAGCAACTGGACCTGTGAACTTGAAACCTCGTTTTTTGAGATCTTTGGCTAATTTCTCAGACAAAGCGGTTTTAGCTGGGGCTTGGCGGTAATCGGGAACATCGTTAACGATCGTTTTCCCCTCAACAAAAGACCAAAGATAGGCATCAAAAGAGCCATATTCTGCCTGTAACCGTAGAAAGGCTTGGGCGTTAGCGCGTGTAGCAAAAATCTTGGCTCTATTTCGGATGATGGCTGGATTATCCAGCAAGGCTTCCAATTCGGTATCGGTCATCTCTGCAACTGCTTGAATTTGATAGCCATGAAAGGCTTCTCGGAAAGCCTGACGTTTGTTGAGCACCGTTTCCCAAGACAGACCATGTTGAGGCGGTAAGTTTGCTAGTCAAGGAGTAAAACGACGAAGATTAGCATTTACTTCCGCCCATGCGATAGCTGTCCGTGATTGACAAGTGCTAGCACGCAGACAGAACGGAGATAGCGAACCGCTGAGTGTGTCGCTCTGCTCGTAAAAGCTTAGAAACCTTTGAACGAAAGGGATAATGAAAGCCTTGATTGCAAGGCTTTTTGCTTTATGGTGGGTAAGTATCAGAGTGAGAAAATTTTTGGAATGAGTAGAAGTGATAGCTAGAAATTATCAGTTTCTATTTCCATTTACCCTGTGGGTACGTGTTTGTTTCCATTGACAAGGAGTTTGTGGGAATAGAAATGTACCCACCTTGTTTGAATCAAGTGAAGTGTAGTTGAAGGAAATCTGTTGAAAGCAATACTTCATTTTACCGAATAAGTAATAATTTAGGCAACTTCAAATCGATTAAAAAAAACTATTTTAAAGGTTAAGAGTAGACAAAAATTGTCCACTCTTTTTTGCAAACTCAATTTATCAATAAATGAAATGAGGGAATGTAAAATGAAATATTTTGAGGTTGAGTTAGAAAATCCTGATGAATTTTTAAAACTACAAACAGAAGATTTTGTGAAAGCTAATCGCTTGCTACTAAGGAAGATAATCTAGAGCGTTACAGTCTATGAAGAAAACTTCGTCATATCCTTTAAATCTGGCATCGAATTGGAAGTATGAGTCTCATTCCATAACTTTTATATTGAACATATCATCTTGTTGTGTTATACTATAAATTGATATAAACAAAGATGTAGGAGGAACCGAAACTATGACAGCCTCAATGCGTTTAAGATAAGCTGGCAATAAAAAAAGCAGAATCTATACCCGATGATAGGCTTTTTTGTTGTGCTTATTTATACGATATTGAGCATTCATTAGTTACGGTGAGGATATTGGTTATTTAACTATACCTTTATTTAACTATGTCTTTAATATGAATGTTTCCAAATTGTATGTATGCAGACCAAAAGCCACATTGTGGGGTTTGGCCTGCATTTTTTATTGCCTAGAATGCTATTCAAAATAGAAATTCAAGCAAAATAATATGCAGGAGATAATATAAATGGAAAAATACAACAATTGGAAACGAAAATTTTATGCAATATGGGCAGGGCAAGCAGTATCATTAATCACTAGTGCCATCCTGCAAATGGCGATTATTTTTTACCTTACAGAAAAAACAGGATCTGCGATGGTCTTGTCTATGGCTTCATTAGTAGGTTTTTTACCCTATGCGATTTTGGGACCTGCCATTGGTGTGCTAGTGGATCGTCATGATAGGAAGAAGATAATGATTGGTGCCGATTTAATTATCGCAGCAGCTGGTGCAGTGCTTGCTATTGTTGCATTCTGTATGGAGCTACCTGTCTGGATGATTATGATAGTATTGTTTATCCGTAGCATTGGAACAGCTTTTCATACCCCAGCACTCAATGCGGTTACACCACTTTTAGTACCAGAAGAACAGCTAACGAAATGCGCAGGCTATAGTCAGTCTTTGCAGTCTATAAGCTATATTGTTAGTCCGGCAGTTGCAGCACTCTTATACTCCGTTTGGGATTTAAATGCTATTATTGCCATCGACGTATTGGGTGCTGTGATTGCATCTATTACGGTAGCAATTGTACGTATACCTAAGCTGGGTAATCAAGTGCAAAGTTTAGAACCAAATTTCATAAGGGAGATGAAAGAAGGAGTTGTGGTTCTGAGACAAAACAAAGGATTGTTTGCCTTATTACTCTTAGGAACACTATATACTTTTGTTTATATGCCAATCAATGCACTATTTCCTTTAATAAGCATGGAACACTTTAATGGAACGCCTGTGCATATTTCTATTACGGAAATTTCCTTTGCATTTGGGATGCTAGCAGGAGGCTTATTATTAGGAAGATTAGGGGGCTTCGAAAAGCATGTATTACTAATAACAAGTTCATTTTTTATAATGGGGACCAGTTTAGCCGTTTCGGGAATACTTCCTCCAAATGGATTTGTAATATTCGTAGTTTGCTGTGCAATAATGGGGCTTTCGGTGCCATTTTATAGCGGTGTGCAAACAGCTCTTTTTCAGGAGAAAATTAAGCCTGAATATTTAGGACGTGTATTTTCTTTGATCGGAAGTATCATGTCACTTGCTATGCCAATTGGGTTAATTCTTTCTGGATTCTTTGCTGATAAAATCGGTGTAAATCATTGGTTTTTACTATCAGGTATTTTAATTATTGGCATTGCTATAGTTTGCCAAATGATAACTGAGGTTAGAAAATTAGATTTAAAATAAACAATATTGGAGGAAATGTTATGGAATTAATATTAAAAGCAAAAGACATTCGTGTGGAATTCAAAGGACGCGATGTTTTAGATATAAATGAATTAGAAGTATATGATTATGACCGTATTGGTTTAGTAGGAGCAAATGGTGCTGGAAAAAGCACTTTACTCAGGGTACTTTTAGGAGAATTAACTCCCCCAGGATGTAAAATGAATCGTCTGGGTGAACTTGCCTATATTCCCCAGTTGGACGAAGTAACTCTGCAGGAGGAAAAAGATTTTGCACTTGTAGGCAAGCTAGGTGTTGAGCAATTAAATATACAGACTATGAGCGGTGGTGAAGAAACAAGGCTTAAAATAGCACAGGCCTTATCGGCACAGGTTCATGGTATTTTAGCGGATGAACCTACGAGCCATTTAGACCGTGAAGGAATTGATTTTCTAATAGGACAGCTAAAATATTTTACAGGTGCACTGTTAGTTATTAGCCATGACCGCTATTTTCTTGATGAAATAGTAGATAAAATATGGGAACTGAAAGATGGCAAAATCACTGAGTATTGGGGAAACTATTCTGATTATCTTCGTCAGAAAGAGGAAGAACGTAAGAGCCAAGCTGCAGAATACGAACAATTTATTGCGGAACGTGCCCGATTGGAAAGGGCTGCGGAGGAAAAGCGAAAACAGGCTCGTAAAATAGAACAGAAGGCAAAAGGTTCTTCAAAGAAAAAAAGTACTGAAGACGGAGGGCGTTTAGCTCATCAAAAATCAATAGGAAGTAAGGAAAAAAAGATGTATAATGCTGCTAAAACCCTAGAGCACAGGATTGCGGCCTTAGGAAAAGTAGAAGCTCCGGAAGGCATTCGCAGAATTCGTTTCAGGCAAAGTAAAGCATTGGAGCTCCATAATCCATACCCTATAGTCGGTGCAGAAATTAATAAAGTATTTGGGGATAAGGCTCTGTTTGAAAATGCATCTTTTCAAATTCCGTTAGGAGCAAAAGTGGCGTTAACTGGTGGTAATGGAATCGGAAAAACAACTTTAATCCAAATGATCTTAAACCATGAAGAAGGAATTTCTATTTCGCCTAAGGCAAAAATAGGTTACTTTGCACAGAATGGTTACAAGTACAACAGTAATCAGAATGTTATGGAGTTTATGCAGAAGGATTGTGACTACAATATATCAGAAATTCGTTCAGTGCTAGCATCTATGGGGTTCAAACAGAACGATATTGGAAAAAGTTTATCTGTTTTAAGCGGTGGAGAAATTATAAAATTGTTGCTTGCTAAAATGCTCATGGGTAGATATAACATCCTAATAATGGATGAACCCAGTAACTTCCTTGACATACCAAGTTTAGAGGCTTTGGAAATACTAATGAAGGAGTACACCGGAACTATCGTGTTTATCACCCACGATAAACGATTACTCGAAAATGTAGCAGATGTAGTTTATGAAATTAGAGATAAGAAAATAAATCTGAAACATTAAATTTAAGGTAGTCGCTGGTCAGTATAGTCTGTTCTGGTTGGCGACTCCATTGTTAAAGAGTATAAAGACTTTAGATTTTATGAATATTAAAAATAGGAACAGTCAATTGAACTGCTCCTATTTTTCTGCTAAATATATTGTAGTTTTCTTATATGTATAATGATAGATTAGCGGATTCTCATCTACGGTACTTACTTCAAATATGAAGAAGTGATCGCGGTTATCTCTGGACTTTTCCTTATTGAGGACAAAGTAATTCTTACGTGAAGTCGCCATTGTTTTTAGGATATCATCAGTTAGGAAGGTCAATGGAATATTCATGTTAGAGTAGCGGTAGAAGTCACGTTCAAAATCTTGGTAGCTCTCGCTATAATAGTCCATTTGTAGGTGATTACGCTGAAACTCAAGCTGATTCATAGAGCACCTCCTCGACAAGTTCAATACTAATAATGTCTTTTAATTTCAAATTGATGTGACCTGTTGTAGTTTTTATCAAAATGAAATCTTTGGTCAGACTTGGTATTGTTCCAGTGTAGGAAACACGCTTGTTTTTTTCAATCACTTGAATGCGTGTGCGTAGCTGCCCGGCGTATACTTGACTGAGGAGTAATAATTTCTTCTCTAGTGATAAGTCAGACATGTACGTTACTTTGTTTGTATCATCAGAGAGTGCTGATGCATGTTCAGATAGGAAAAAGCCCATCCATTTTTGCATCTTTGTATCCTGGTACTCTCTTGCTGATTGAAATGGTAAATATGAACGGTCAATCATATCAAATCCTTTCTATGCAGAGGCAAGGGTATTTTTATCAAATTGAATCGTAAAACCTTGAATTCCCCACCTGTGTAACATTCTTTAAAGCGATTGATTACCTCAGTATAGATTATCACAGATGAGCTTGTTGGCTTAATGCTAAATGTAAATTCCAATGGTAATCGGTTTTCAGATTTAGCATGTACTAGTCGTATCGATATTTCAGTTGTTTTGAGTTTTCTCTGACGAAGTTTTGAAGTTGCTGTTTCAACGATTCCATGTAAAAATCTTTCAAGCATTTCAATATCATTACATCCTTTGCTACGGATTTCTGAAAATTGTACTGTATTTTTTTCTTGTTTCATTTTAATCCCTCCAATCCACCCGCGGAATGACCACCGATAAGTTTACTGCGTTCAATATTTCTGGAACCTTCAGTTAGGACGGTTCCTTTTTGTATGGCTAAAAAACCAAACTGTTCTCTGACAACATCAATAGCTGTCTGAAGTCTATTATCTTTTTCAATTTGTTCTACATCATCAAAGAGTGATAGTAGAGTATAGCTTTCATCTACGAAGCCACTATAAGATACACCAATTTGTCTCACTGCACCAGAGGTGTATTTTTTCGGAATAATACAAGTACATGACTCACCATTGTTTTGGGGAGATTTGCGGGTTCAATTTTATTCTGAGCATTTATAGATTTTTTCATCTCAGTCCTAGAATAGCCAATATGAATAGAAACGACAGTAGTCAATACTAGGGCTACTGTTCCGTTCCACAGTATCATTTAAAAATCATTTTCACACCCTTTCGTCTATTAGTATAGAAGAAAGCTCTCAGCACAGCCTGATAGGTTTCCATACACAACAACTCAAACAATGCTTGGTCATCATGGAGGGGTTGACCCCACTCCTCATCATGATAGGCAATGTAGAGCGGATTGGTCACCTTGACCCACGAACAACGTTTTGTCATGCTCTGCTCCTATTTGACCAACATTTTAAGGGCCGACTTGATATAGTTCTCAGCTGTATCTGTCGTTCCTTCAAAGAATTTCTTGATTTTCTTGAGTTCGGTCGCCTTGTATCCCAGTGCCAACATGGCTTCCATGGCTTCTTCCAATTCTTGGTTTTCAGCGCTTGCTTGCACTGCGACCTTAGCAGGAAGGTCATCTCCAGCAACTACTACCTTGCCTTCCAAGTCCAGCACCATCTGCTGGGCTGTTTTCTTGCCAATTTTAGGGAACTTGGTCAAGTAGGTAATATTCTTGGTTTCGATGGCTTGAACCAAGCCAGCATTGTCATCAGCAGCGATAATAGCAAGAGCTGATACAGGACCAATCCCAGAGACCGAAATCAGACTGAGAAAGAGCTTTTTCTCGTCTTCTGAGCGAAATCCATAAAGCAGATGAGCGTCCTCACGCACGACTTGATGCACATAAATTTGAGTTTCTTGGTTGACCTGTCCTGAGTAAGCATAGGGATTAGCCACATGCAGGATATAACCGATACCATTGATTTCAATAACAATGTATTTGGCAGTGATTTTGGTAATGATTCCTTTTAAATATTCGTACATAGTTTTCCTTTTAGTTTAATATTTCCCCAACTCACGGAGACTGGTGTGATTTTCCTGAATGCGTCGGAACATCTTTTCCATATCCGACTTGGTGAAGTGCACCAAAACAGGACGTCCGTGGGGACAGTTGTAGGGATTGTCACATTGAGAGAGCTGATAGAGGAGTTGTCTAGCTGAATGATCATCAATACGATGGTTGGCCTTAATCGACCGCTTGCAGGACATCATAATAGCCAGCTCTGCTCGGTATTTCTTGATAGAAACTTCCTTGGTCAAGAGTAGCATATCACACATCTCATAGATGCCTGATTCAATCTCTTCTTCTGCCATCCAGATAGGATGTTCACGTAGAATAAATTGATTTTCTCCGTACTCTGCTAGAAAGACGCCCACTTCCTCCAAATGTGTCATTCTTTCCTTGAGACGGAGGGCATCATCCGCTGGAAATTCAAAGATATAGGGTACTAGGAGTTGCTGCTGGCTCTGGTCAACATTCCCAATGCTCTCACGATACTCCTCGTACTTGACCCGTTCCTGCGCCGCGTGCTGGTCTATGATATAGAGCCCATCTCTCCCTTGGGCAAAGAGATAGGTTCCATGCATTTGCCCGAAAAATTCCAATTCTGGGAAGCTGGATGATTCTTCTCGCTCCAGCTTGTCATAAACCTTATCAAGACTCGCAAGGTCCAACTCTGGATGGTCTAGCTGGTCGTAGTTAGCAGGTTTTCTCTCTGCAAAATGCAGTTTTGCTGGCTTGGTCAATTGGTCCAAGGTTTCCTTGGCAAACAGGGTTAAGTCCTGCCCTTCATCAGTCAATTCGACCTGATAATCAGCCACCTCAGCTTGACTAGGTCTTGTCGGCTCAGTATTTTCATAGTAGAGTGTATTTTCTTTGAGTGGGAGAATAGTTTGCTCCACCTTCTCACGATTGCGCACAGTCGATTTGGCAAGATTTTCCAAGGCATCTGGAATCAAGGTTTGTTCCTTGAGACTATTTGCAATAGCTTCTGAGACCAGCGTCATCAGTTCTTTTTCCTTAGAAATCCGCACCTCTTGCTTGGTTGGATGAACATTGACATCCGCTAGATAAGGGTCGATATGAATGTGAATGACAGCCAGTGGAAAACGGCCTACCATGAGCTTACTACCATAGCCGTCAAGAATAGCACGATTGAGTAAAAAGTTCTTGATATAACGGCCATTGATGAAGAGGCTGATATAGTTGCGGTTGGCTCTAGTTAACTCAGGCAAGGACACAAAGCCAGAAATTTCGAAATCAAGGTCAGAATTTTCAATTTCAATCATCTTCTTAGCACTCGCCAAACCGTAAATCCCTGCAATAGCTTGGCGCAGTTGCCCAGTCCCTGCTGTTCGCGTCATTTCCTTGCCATCACTGATCAAGCTAAAAGAAATCTCAGGATGAGCCAATCCCAGACGGTTAACAATATCAATGATATGAGACAGCTCCGCTTGCTGGCTCTTCATATACTTGAGGCGGGCAGGCGTGTTGAAAAAGAGATCCTCCACACAAACCTTGGTTCCCACAGGACTAGTCGCTGGGATGACTTCTTCAACTTCTCCCCCACGCGCGACTAGCTTGGTCCCGTGACTTGCGCCATCCACCGCAGTCAACAGAGTCAAAACACCAACAGACGCTATAGAAGGCAAGGCTTCACCACGAAAACCAAGCGTGCGAATTCGAAAGAGGTCTGCTTGATTTTTTATCTTGCTGGTCGCATGACGACGCAGAGCCAGCTCTACCTCATCGTGGGCAATTCCATGACCATTATCCGTGATTTGAATCTTCTTGAGACCTGCTTCCTCAATCTCAATGATAATCTGACTAGATCCCGCATCAATAGCATTTTCTACCAACTCTTTGACCACACTGGCAGGACGTTCAATAACCTCTCCAGCCGCGATTTGGTTTGCCAACACCTCTGGTAATTCAATAATATGAGACATCTTTCAGCCCCTTTCTGTATCTGTTTTCCTAGAAATTGATTAGTGCTATTATACCATATTTCAGATAGGACAGAAAAGCAAGCACCACATAGGATACAAATCCCTCCACATAGACAAAGTCCCTTGCAAGGGGCTGAAAAATAGTGTTTAATAAAGATGTACAAGAAGTGATCACAATTTTGTATGAAAAACAAGGAGAGAAATTTATGAAAGTAGAACTACAGATTAGTGAAGTTTACGAAGAGGAAAAGCTGATTGTTCAAGCACCTCAGCCGACAGATAAAGTCCAGAAAGTCATCGAGTTCGCAGAAAATCTGGATCTAACAGAAAAAATCAAAGGGAAAATCGATAATCAGGTCTATCTCGTTGAGATTGGCAAGATTCAACGCTTCTATATCGAGAATCGGAAGGTTCTAGCAGAAACCGCGAGTCAGACCTACAGCATTGATTTGCGACTCTATCAGGTCCTTGAAATTCTGCCAACCAATTTTATCCAAATTTCCCAATCAGAAATCATCAATATCGATTCCATCTCTCATCTCAAGCTCACCCCCAACGGCCTAGTAGAAATTTTCTTGAAAAACGAAAGCTTCACCTACTCTTCACGCCGTTATCTAAAAACCATCAAGGAGAAATTAGAACTATGAAAAAACAAATCTTCCACGATGCAGCTACTGGTGTCCTCATCGGTCTCATCCTCTCTATCATCTTTTCACTCATTTATGCACCAAATACCTACGCTCCACTTAGCCCTGAATCTCTCGTCGGTCAAGTAATGACTCAACATCAAGTTCACGGTGCCCTAATCTTGCTCTACTGCACTCTTATCTGGGCAGCTATCGGTATTCTCTTCAACTTTGGCAAGCGATTATTCAGCCGTGACTGGAGCTTGCTCCGTGCAACTCTGACCCATTTCTTCCTCATGCTAGTAGGTTTTATCCCATTAGCAACCCTAGCAGGTTGGTTCCCCTTCCACTGGATTTTCTACCTCCAGCTCATTATCGAGTTTGCGATTGTCTACCTCGTCATTTGGACTATTTCCTATAAAAGAGCATCACAAAAAGTAGACCATATCAATCAACTCTTGGAGCATAGAAAATAGGAATCTCATAATAAGCAAATCCGAGAAAGAAACTTCTCGGTTTTTCTTTATCCTTCTGCACCTTACTATCATAGCAGTTATTTTCAGATCTTCTTTATAAATTTTCTGTAATTTTCTATCTTTTTTCAAAATATTCTTGCATTTTCCCAAAGTTTTTTGTAGAATATAGATTACATATCCAGATTATTCTGAAAATTCAAAAAGAGGTATTTATCATGTCGCAAGCTATTTCGTTAAATCAATCAACCTGGACAAGTAAACTAAAAGCAATGGGACCTGGAATCCTAATGGCTTCTGCCGCTGTTGGAGGTTCTCACATTGTATCTTCCACTCAAGCTGGTGGTTCTTATGGGTGGTCGCTACTTCTCTTGGTCATCTTAGCCAATGTCTTTAAATATCCATTTTTCCGTTTTGGTGCTGAATACACAGCTGATACCGGAAAGACTTTGGTTGAAGGCTATGCCGAAAAAGGAAAACTCTATCTCTGGATTTTCTTTATCCTAAATGTCTTTTCGGCTATGGTCAACACAGCTGGTGTCGCCATTCTGTGCTCAGCTATCATCGCCAGCGCCTTCCCAATGATCGGTCTTAGCATTACTCAGTGGTCTCTCATTCTCGTTGCCATCATTTGGGCTATGTTACTCTTTGGAGGCTACAAACTCTTAGACGGCATGGCAAAATGGATAATGTCTGCTTTGACCATTGCAACTGTTCTTGCAGTTATCATCGCGACGGTCAAACATCCAGAATACAGTTCTAATTTTGTCGAGAAAACACCTTGGCAAATGGCAGCTCTACCCTTCATCGTTTCCCTCTTAGGATGGATGCCAGCTCCTATTGAAATTTCAGCTATCAATTCACTTTGGTCTGCTGAAAAGAAAAAGACCGTCAACTTTAACACAGAGGACGCTCTATTTGACTTTAACGTTGGTTACATTGGAACAGCCATCCTAGCTGTGTTCTTTGTAGCACTGGGAGCACTGATTCAATATCCTACAGGGCAAGCAGTTGAAGCTGCTTCAGCCAAATACATCTCTCAATTCGTGGGCATGTATGCCTCTGTTCTTGGCGAATGGTCCCGTTACTTGATTACCTTTATTGCCTTCCTGTGTATCTTTGGAACAGTTATTACTGTTATTGACGGCTATTCTCGCGTTAATCAGGAATCTCTCCGACTGCTAATCAGTCAAAAAGAAGACAATCGTAAATCTTTGAACATCTGGATGACCATCACTGCTATTATCGGTATCATCATTATCAAGTTCTTCGCTGGTCAGGTTTCAACCATGCTCCGCTTTGCTATGATTGGTTCTTTCCTGACAACACCATTCTTCGCTCTTTTAAACTACGCCTTGGTAACGCGTGAAAACAAACATCTTCCTTCTTGGCTCAAACATCTTGCTATTGCAGGATTGATTTTCCTCTTTGGTTTCGCCATCTTCTTTATCTATGCACTCGCAATCGGAAAAGCAGGATAATCGACAAAGCGCACTTAAGAGTGTGCTTTTTTTACATTTTAAAAGCAGTTAGCAAATCCCAACCGCCTCTTATATTGACTTTAATTTTCCTTTTCCAACTCATACAAATCTGCGATAATCGCTGCGACACGTTTGATATCTCCCAGCATACCTCGCATTTCAAAGTCAGCCAATACAGGGAAACCAAAACGTTGACTGTATTGCTTGGCTGTCAGGCAGTATTGGTTATTAAAGTTACGATTTCCTGAACCAACTACGCCAAAACACTTACTAGCATTATCACCATAGGCGATAAAATCCCCCACTGGTGTTGTCAAAATCTCGACATCTCCGTTATCAACGCCATTCCCACCTTCAAGGTAGGTCGGTAGAAAGGCGACGTAAGGGTGGTCCATTTCATAGAAATCGTGACCTTCCTTGACCAAATCCTTGATATGAATCTTTTGAACCTCTATTCCCTCGTGCTGGGACAAGAGATAGTCTTTCAAGCGCGTCACAAAACTCTCAGTATTGCCACTCAAACTAATATAAACTAAAGAAATTGTCTTCATATTTTCCTCCATGATTTTATTTTTAATCGAAAAAGAACTACCAAGATTGTAACTTGATAGCTCTTTTTTGTCAATACTTAGGCAAGTTCTTCTGTTTCCTCTTCTTCAGCCAAGGCTTTTTGTTGACGCCACATCTTATAGAATACAAGGGCTAGGAAAAGAACATTGATAACGATATAGAAAATGCTAACGGCTTGTGAAATAACACTTATCCCTAAACGCATGGTTTCATCGTGAACTAACTGCACAGCGTCTTGTAAAGTCACATAGCTATAAATCGAACCAATAATGGCTAGCAAAACATAGCCGACATAAGTATAGTTTGCATATTGCAAATTCTTACGAACAAGGAACACAATCGCTACTGCAACTAAAATAGCAGATAGCACAATCAAGGCCATATTAAAAATAGAATGAGTTGATTCTGCTACTCTATAGGTATAATTAAGCTGGTCTTCTAATTGCTGAGCACTGACCCCTGCAACCTGTTTCTGAGCGGCAGCGGCACGAAGGGCTTCTTTGCTAGGCAAGGGACTCAACATTCCAAACAGAGACGTAGCTGAAATAAGAGCAGACAAGATTAGCAAGACCCATAGATAAATCGGTTTCTTTTTCATGATAGAACCTCCTGATGTTATTATTGATATTATAGCACTTTTTGTAAAGGGATACAAATATTATAGTGTCGTTTCTACCTGTTTTCGGTAAGCTTTTGGCGATTTTCCGCACAATTTTCGGAACACTTTATAGAAATATCCAACATTACTGTAACCAACAGCATAACAAATATCTTCGATACTGTCACTAGTTGAAAGCAAGAGCTGTTGGGCAGCCTTGATGCGTTGTTTGTTTAAAAGCTCTGCAAAGGTCGAATTGGTTTCTCGCTTAATCAACTGTCCCAGATAGACAGGATTGATAAAGAGATCCTTACTGATATCCTTGAGGGAAAGTTCTTTCTGATAATCACGCCCAATGACTTCTAGCACACTAACCACATTTTCATTCATCCGGTATTGTCCAAAGAATCGGGTCAGAGTTTCCTTGATATAAGGAACCAGTTCATCGAATGATTGAATAGCATGAATGGTTTTGACAATGTCCGTCATATCATCAGCTTTGAGGTGTTCAAACAAGTGGAAGACATCCATGACAAACTGGATAAAAAGCTGTTTGGTAATCGGAACACGCGGCGTATTTTCAAGAACCACCTTCTCCAAAAGGTTCAACTCTTCCACGATTTGATTGAGATTCCCCTGAATGATAACCCTATAAATCGGTTCGTAATAGGCAAAGAGACTCTCAGACTGTTTTAGATTTACAGAACCGTAAAAGAGGGCTTTCTCAGCATTCAGCTTCCAGCGTTCAAAGTGTTCTTGATAAGGAGCTTCAAAGGGAGTAACGACTAAACCATCTAGGGATTGATCAGAAATAAAAATCTGCCAGTCTTGACCCAAGACATAGTAGGGAATGGTGAAGGAGCCTTGTTTTTCCTTGGATAGACCTATCCACCAATCCTCCTTACCTCCTAGATAACTAACAAATCCAGCCTCGTCTAAATCTTGACTGAGGGTCTGACTTTTCTTTCCTCTCTCGCCGAGCTGACCTGCAATCTTCTCCAGCAGATTTCCCAACTCTACTTTATCAACAGGCTTGACCAGATAGTCCACTACACTAAGGTTCATTGCTCTTTTGACATAATCAAACTCCTGATAACCTGACAGCAGGATATAGGCGGCATCTGGTAAGATCTCTTTCATTTCCCGAATCATATCAAGCCCTGTTTTGTCGGGCATATTGACATCGGAAATGACCACATCGACAGGATTTTCCTGAACATATTCTAGGGCTTCATCGGCATGACTGGCTGTTGCGACGACCTCCATATCCCACTTATCAAAGGGAATCAAACGTTTCAGACCTTCTGTCACCATGTACTCATCATCTACTAATAATACTTTATACATTTTCTCCCTTTCTACTCATCTTGAATTGTAATACGATACTGAACACCTGCTTGCTCTGCAGACTCTACACTAATGGCATAGCGGTCTCCAAAATAGAGCACAAAACGCTCATGGACATTGACAATCCCGATAGACTGCTTTTGATCACTGTAACTGGCTTGGTGTTCAAAATGTCTCTGACTTAATTTTTCTCGGATATTTGCCAGCTTTTCAACCGACATTCCTCTACCATTATCGACCACCAAAATTTCCACAAAACCATCCTGTTTAAGAGCCTTGATGCTAATCACATTATCTGTCCGTCTGTGGTCAACACCATGCGCGAAATAATTTTCAACCAGAGGTTGTAAGGTAAACTTAGGAATCTTCATATTCTCTAACTCTGGATCTATCTTGAAACCATAGGCAATGGATTTGGGATAGCGAACCATGCAGAGATAGCTATATTTACGGCAAAATTCTAATTCCTGTTTGAGAAGAGTCTCTCTTTCATCAGAAATATTGTTCCGCAAGAGACTACTGAACTCATAAATGATATCTGCCAACTCGTCTTGACTCTGCATAACTGCATACATGCGCAAGAACTCCAGAGTATTGTACATGAAATGAGGATTGATTTGCGCCTGCAAGGCTCGCATATTGGCATCTTTTTGACTGAGCTCTAGCTGATAAATATCATGGATATTCTTTTCCAATCGATCCAACATATCATTGGTCGTCTCCGCGATTAGGAGCAATTCCTGATCCTTTTCAAGCGTGTCAATGCGAAGACCTTCTTGCCCTTGGGCAATAGCATGGATGGAATCCACCAAATCCACTACCTGCTTTTGGTAGTTGGCAAAGGTCTGCCTCAAAGTCAGATAGAGAATGACAATAAAGAGAAGGCTCAAGCCCACAATCAAAGCAGAGCTGGTCACCGTTCCTTGTAAAACAAAGTTTTTGGGAACTGCCACCTGAACCTGATAGCCATGAGAGGTCACACCGACAAACCAGTTTTCATGCTCCCTATTGACCCTCTCACCAATATGAAAAATCTCCGTATCAAAAGGTGATGTCACAGTCACAGCCATCGGGATATGACCTCGGGTATTGTCCACAGCATGGTATAAGATTTCTGGATCCAAGGAAATATAAACAACCCCTATCGATTGATCCGTCGCTGGATCTAAAATAGGAACTCCAAAACTATTGGCCTCCGGTTTAAAGCCTTCCGCAAGTACCGAATGACCCCCTCTCTCATTTCTGCTCGAAACATAAACTTCTTTAAAGTCCTGCAAGACGATTGCAACACCCGTTATATAGTCATTCTGAACATACAGGTCATCGATATTTTCATACAGAGAAATAGAAGTTGACGAAGCTGCTTGGTGCTCCAACAGCCAATAAAAATACTCAGAAGTTGACAGGCTAAAGTACTTATAAACCCCTTGTATACGGTCTTGATTGGCTACTAAATCTTGAGCTAGCTGAGCTGACTCGCGATAATAATACTCCACCTCTTCGACTGTTCGAGTGGTTACACGTTGGGCTACTCTTTGAGCTTCCTTTTCCCGTGAATCCCAGTCAGCGTAAGAGAGTAAGATTGCAAAACTCGCAATAATAATCATCATAACTGAACTGTAGGTTCTTAGAAGCGTATGTAGCCAAAACTGCTTCATCCTACTTTGTCGCCAATTTTTCATGGATACTTTCATAGACCGGTTCCAACATATCACTGATAAAGAAATGCCACATCCCAATTCCTACAAAGAAAAGTAGAGCAGGCATATAGTAACCAATTGCCACAAGTAGCACTGTCCCAAGGAGAACCTTGGCCACGGCTGCTAGACTCATAAAGATGCCAATCAAGGATAGTTTGAGACGATTTCGATAGGACAAGTCAAAATAAACTTGTAATTTCAAAGATACTGTATAAGCCAGAAACAGCAGGGCAACTACTAGAACATTCAAAAAGGTCGCAATCAAATGAATAATAGTCTGATGAGGCAATTGCACCAAGAGATACAAGCCATAAACCAAAACTAGATCCACCCCTAAAAAGCTATAGAAAATCAGGTTGCTTGAGACGAAATTTTGCTTATAAAGAGACCAGGCCTCCTTCAAACTGTATTCCCGAAAACTATAACCATGTTCTGCATATAGGCTCATCAAGGTAGCACTAGCTGGCGCTAGACCAAGGATAATCCCTCCCACCAAGGTTAATAGCCAAAAGAAGGCTGTCGTAATCATCCCTAAAAAGAAACGATTAAAGACAAAGTCTAAAAACCTCCCCATGATATCCTCCTAAAAATAACTATGAAACTATTATATCATATTTCAAGCGTTTTCAAAAAATTCTAGTGCCCATTTACAATCCCATCAAACCGTGATACAATGAGAATTGTGAAAAAATGATCAGGAGACAATTCATGAAGAAATCTATCTTAACTACACTGCTTTTTGCAGTTCTTTACTTCCTCTCCATGGGGATTGGTGTCCTTTTGGGCAATCTCTTTGACCAAACTGGAAACATGTTTTATGCGCCTGCCTTTACTGCCCTTGTCGGCGGTAGCGTCTATATGATCCTAGTCGCAAAAGTTCCGCGCTTTGGAGCTATTACCACTATCGGCCTTGTTATTGCTCTCTTTTTCTTGGGAACTAAACACGGTGCTGGTGCCTTCCTTCCTGGAATTATCTGTGGTCTCCTAGCAGATGCAGTAGCTAACCTCGGAAAATACAAGGACCAAACTAAGAATTTCCTTTCTTTCATACTCTTTGCCTTTAGCACATCAGGTCCAATCTTACTTATGTGGATTGCTCCCAAAGCCTATATAGCAACCCTTCTAGCAAGAGGAAAATCCCAAGAATATATCGACCGTATCATGGTTGCGCCAAATCCTGGAACCATCCTTTTATTTATCGCAAGTGTTGTCATCGGAGCCCTAGTGGGTGCCTTAATTGGACAAGCCTTGAGTAAAAAATTTGCACAGAAAATCTGATTACTAAAAAAGAGCCACACGGCTCTTTTTTATTTATGGCTCAATTTTTTGGTCAAGAAATCTCCCAAAAATTGGATTGCAAAGATAATCAAAATGATAATGATGGTCGCCAAGATGGTCACATCGTGATTGTAACGGTTAAATCCATAAGCGATGGCTACGTTACCAATACCGCCAGCTCCAACCGCACCAGCCATAGCTGTTTCCCCAACAAGGGAAATCAAGGTCACAGTTGTCACACGAATCAAATCTGGAAGACCTTCTAGTAAGCCTGATTTCCCTAGGTTAAAATTTTTTACCCAAAAAACTTCTTTTTTCTAGTGATAAAATCAACCCTATCACACTCACTACCAAAAACACCCACCAACAAAGCCTGATATCTTGTAAAGCTAAGAAGGAAAATACAGACATCCCCAAGGGTAGTGTTAGGGAAAAAATCATACTCAAGAGATTATTACTTCGAGCTAATACATCCGCACTCAAATTAGACAGTAACAGAGTATCTAATTTAGGCATTGATTTCGACATCAAATACATGACAAAGGTTAAGCAAACAACACCTACTAGAGGAGAAAAATCTAAAATATTAGCAGTAGCAAGTAATACAAACAGAATTGCATTGAGCGATAGCAAACTTGAAAACGACAATTTCCCAAAATAATCATGGGGAATTAAGCTACCAAGAATAGCTCCTCCCAAGCTGACACATTCAATTAAAAATAGAGATTGAGCATAGCTGAGATGATAGATAGTATGGTCTAATAAGTAAAAGTGATAAATACCTCCAACAGCTCCTCCCAAAGTATTCATTACTAAAATAACAAGAATCATTTTAAACAATGATTTACTTTCTCTCTGTCTAAATATATTATCCATGTCCGCATAGATTGCCTTAACTTGTTGAAGTAAACTAATCGACTTATCCTCTACACTTACAGACAAATGCGTCAATTCTCTTCTATTTTTGAACAAAATGAGAGAAGATAGTAAAAAGAAGCCAGCATTCACAATTGCAACAAAAGAAAAATTTTGGTGACTTGTTGTGAGTAACCACACCCCTAAGGCTTGACCTCCTAGATTTGATAAATAGGAAACAAACTGAGTAAAGGAATAAGCTTCATAGAGCTTATCTTCCGAAATATTATGCTGGATAATCGGCATACGAAGGCCTGCTGTGTAATCTGATAAAATATCCGAACAGACATTAACCATACAGATAAAAGCAAACGTTACGAAGTTCTGGTCATGAATCACACTAGCAATCAAAAGAAATAGGAGACTTTGCACACAACCAACCCAGATAATTGTCCCTGCTTTATTCCGAGTATGATCAGCCTTAATCCCAACATAAAAAGTAAATAGGAAAGGTAAAATCGTAATCATATTAGCCATAAATACAGCTATATTTTTAAAGGGTAGACTCGCAGCATAAACGATAAATACCAAATTATAAATATAAGCTCCACTTGAGCTCAAAAACCTTGATAAGGTCAGTATTCTAAATAAATGATGTCTTAAAAATAGTTTCATAACAGGCCTTTCTCACATTTCAAAGAGTATTCTATTGAATTCAGTCTAACAAAAAAAGTGGGGCTCCCCACTTTTTTGTAATATATTTTTTCTGAAAATAGAAACTCTAGCGCCTAGAAACTACTAATTATCAATCCATCTACAAGGCTATTTATTTTTCATCAGTCGATGTAACGAGAATATATTACAAATCTTTATTTGAAAGCTGATTTGCAAAATAGTTTTCATAGTATCTTGCACCATCTACATACTCTAAATCTTGTAAGATTGTAATGCCTCTCTGGATTTTTTCAAGACCCTTATTTTTTACATTAAAAATAGTATCATAATACCCTTTAGCAATCATATAAATGATTTTAAGATAAGCTTGAGATTCTGGCAATTCTCGTTTTTCAATCTGAAAAACAAAATAGTCTGCTTTTAATTTATCCTTTTCCTCTATTGCTTTAAAGAGTCCATTAATCAAAATGGTATCGATACCAACTTTGTTACTAGGTAAAGAGCCTAATAAATCTGTCTTTTGTAACATCTCCCTAGAATATTTAAAATAGAGGGGCAGAGGGAACAAAGTAGAAATCGTTGAAAATAGTTCTAATTCATAATTTCCCCAGATATCAATAGTAAAAAAATAATCATAGAGAAAAGTCAGTTCTTCATCCGTTGCTCTTATTTCTGAATCAAAAAACACAAGAAGGCTTTTGATACGAATCATTTGTAAAAGATAGCTTGTTTCACCACTTGATCTATACTTTTGAGTCGTCTCTTCATACAAGGAATGGAGAGAATCAATCCCTTCTCTATCATATAGTTCCCAGAGATTTTCTTGAAAAGCCAAAGCCTTTTTCTGAGAAAAACCACGTACCAAGTACATAAATTCATTCAAATCAGAGTGGATGTTATCTAAGGCAGTAATCAATTTCATAGATGATAAGTCTGCTTCTCCACGCTCAAATTTGCTCAGCATGGAATAAGTAAACTCTCCTCCCGTAGCCTCCTGTAGAGATACATTCCGACTCTTTCTCAATTCTTTAAAAACTTCTCTCAGATTTTGCATATTGACTCCCCACAATTCTTAACTCTCTAACTCATAAAAGCAACGATTGATAGCAACCAGTACAGAGAATTTTAATTCTTGACTATAACGACAACTCTTATGAATGATGTACAGATGTCCTAGCTATTTTTATTTATGACTCAATTTCTTGGTCAAGAAATCTCCCAAGAATTGGATTGCAAAGATAATCAAAATGATAATGATGGTTGCCAAAATGGTCACATCGTGATTGTAACGGTTAAATCCATAAGCGATGGCTACGTTACCAATACCGCCAGCTCCAACTGCACCAGCCATAGCTGTTTCCCCAACAAGAGAAATCAAGGTCACAGTCGTCACACGGATCAAATCTGGAAGACCTTCGGATAGGTAAACTCCTACGATGTCCCAGAAGGTCGCTCCACTAGCTTGAGCTGCCTCAATGACACCACCATCTAGCTCAGCCAATACCACCTGTACTTGACGGGCAAAGAAGGCAAAGACTGCAAAAGATAGCGGTACGATAGCCGCATTTGGACCAATGCTTGTCCCTACGATTAGATGGGAGAAGGGTGACAAGACTGCCAAGAGGATGATAAAGGGAACCGCACGGAAAATAGAGGTAATCTTATCCAAAATCCAGAAAACGACCTTATTCTCCAAAACCCCACCTGGCGCTGTCAAGACAAGGAAGAGACCTGCAACAAGCCCCAAGAATCCTCCGATGATAAAGGAAAGAACTGTCATATAAAGGGTTAGGTAGATGGCTGTTCCCCAGCCTGCTTGACCAGCCCAGCCCATCTTATAGACATTTGGTAAATAGGTTTGAATCAATGATTCCATCTTACTGTCCTCCCTTCAATACTTTTAGCTGTACGCCTGCTTGGCGAATGGCTTCTTGGGCACCTGCTAGCGCTGCTTTTTCACCTGACAAGACCACAACTAATTCCCCAACAGGAGTGCCATCGAGGATTTCGATATTCCCATAGAGGATATTAGCCGTTACTTGGTAATGCTTGTACAATTCATTCAAAAGTGGCTCGTCTGTTGAAGCACCTGCGTACTTGAGTTGCACCAAGAGGCTGTTTTCAGACAAGTGTTCCACGATTTCTTGCTTCTCAATCTTGACCATGGCTTCGTCAATACCTGTAGCTGTTGAGATAAAGTCTTGAGTCAAAGGTTGTTTAGGATCTGAGAAGATTTCAAGAACACTACCCTCCTCAATCAAATGCCCATCCTGCATAACTGCCACACGGTTGGCAATGTCTTTGACAATCTGCATTTCATGCGTAATCAAGACAACAGTTAAGCCTAATTTTTGGTTCAAATCTTGCAACAAGGCCAAAATTTGCTTGGTTGTCTTCGGATCAAGGGCAGAAGTCGACTCATCTGAAATCAAGATTTTTGGATCATTGGCCAAGGCACGCGCAATGGCAACACGCTGTTTTTGCCCTCCAGATAGTTGTGAAGGGTAGTTTTCAGCACGGTCCGCCAAGCCAACCAAGTCCAACAACTTAGCAACTTTAGCTTTCTTTTCTTCCTTGCTGAGTCCAGAGTGTTTAAGAGCAAAGGCTACATTTTCCTCTGCCGTTTTTTGGCTCATGAGGTTAAAATGCTGGAAAATCATCCCGATATCCTGACGTTTACGACGTAACTGCTCGGCCGTCAAGGTCACCTTCCCATCAAAAATCACATCGTCGTCAATGGTAATTTTCCCTGCAGATGGTTTTTGCAAGAGGTTAATCACCCGTACAAGGGTTGATTTCCCTGCTCCAGAATATCCAACGATTCCGTAAATATCTCCTTCTTGGATGTGAATGGTCACATCCTTGACCGCTGTGATGGTTCTCTTCTTTTGATGAAAAGTCACATCAATCTGATCTAACTTGATAATATCTCTACTCATAGCTTCTAATCAGCTCCTCTACTAATTCAATATGGGTGTAATAATCGGCGATTCGCACATTTTCATCTCCACCGTGGTCCCGGCTATTAGCATTTCCTAGACCGAAGGCCACCATTGGCACCTCTAGGGCATCAAAGACCGTATGCATAGGCCCTGTCCCCGCTGTCGTCGGCAAGACTGAAACACCCTGTGGATAGAATTTCTTGGCCAACTCGATTACATTGAGAATGGCTGGCGCGCTCATATCGCTTCGATAGCTCATCTCTCCCAAGGTATAGTATAATTCTACCTTATCAAAGCCATTTTTGTCTAGCTGTTTCCGAATTTTTTCCAGAACATCATGCGGTTCTAGACCAGGAACCAAACGAACTTCTAGCTTAGCGCTGGCTTCTGCTGGCAAAATCGTTTTAACTCCTTGCCCTTGATAACCTGACTGAATTCCTTCGATATTAAGGGCTGGCTCAAAAAAGAATCGTTTTAGAAAGGCTGCGCGGTCCTCTTGTAAGAGAGGCAATTCCAAACCATAAATCTGGCTGATTTCCCCTGGATTTCGTTGGGCGTAAGTGTCCACCAAGGCCAATTCACGTTCATTTGGCTCTTGTACTTCTTCGTACAAGCCTTCAACCAAGATACGGCCATCTGCGGCACGAAGAGACTGTAAGGCTTGAAGGAGATACCAGGGAGCTGATTCCACAACCCCACCATAACTAGAATGGATATCCACATCAGCGCTTTTCACCTTGGCATCAAAGGTCACAATCCCCTTATTTCCACCAGAAATTTCTAGCTGTTCCAAGGCATTTTTGGTCCCTTGTTCCCAGACCAATAAATCTGCACCACGGAGTTTATCCGCATGTTTTTCCAGATACTTATCTAGGTCTGTCGAGGCAGATTCCTCTGCTCCCTCCATGATAAAACTGATGTTGACAGGCAGATCATCATGGTCCTGCATGTATTTTCTCAAAGCACTCAAACGAGCTGTGATATGACCCTTGTCGTCGTCAACCCCACGCCCATATATAAAACCATTGCGCACCGAAAGCATAAAGGGATCCTCTGTCCACACCTGATCCCCATCCGCTGGCACAGTGTCATAGTGGTTATAGAAAATCAAGGTTTTTGCATCTGGGCGCGAACTCTTGAAATGCGCCATAACAAAGGGCGCCGTATAAGTCTCATCAATCTCTACTTCAGCCCCCACACGCTTGAAAATCTCACCCAGATAGTTGGCGACTTCCTTAAGTCCAACCTGTTGGGCAAAGACCGACTTCTTAGAAATCAAGGTGCGCAAAACCTCAAAATAATGCTGGGCTACATGATCCTTTTCAAATTTTTCAATCTGTTCTTGTTCGCTAGGAAAAACCATATTCTCTCTACCTTTCTATGAACGAATAGTCTTCTTTACAATCCATGCTTTATACAAAAGCAAGAGGTGGAATTTTCTCTCCCACCTCCCTGTTTCTTATTACCAAACTGGTTGATCCAAACCGTCTGATGTTTCTTCGATAACTTTTTTCACGTCATCTGTGTGGTAAGCTGCGATCACTTTCTTGATAGCATCAGCCTTAGGTGATGATTCCCAATCTTTTTTCGCAACGATGATGTTGTACCATTGTTTTGAATTTTCATCAGCTTGTTCTTTGAAAAGTGCTTTCTTGTAGTCCAATTTTGCTTCTGTAACGAAGGTATTGTTTACAACAGCAGCGTCAACTGATGACAATGAACGAGCTGTTTGGCTAGCGTCCAATTCAGTGATTTTCAAGTTCTTTGGATTTTCTTTGATGTTAGCAACTGTTGCAAGGGCAGTTCCAGAAACATCCAATTTAATCAAGCCAGCTGATTGAAGCAAGTAAAGCGCACGGCTTTCGTTTGTAGCGTCGTTCGGTACAGCGATTTCTCCGTTCGCTGGGATATCTTCTACTTTAGTGTACTTGTTGTCACTTCCATTCAAACCTGAGTAAAGGCGGATTGGAGAGATGTATGTATCTGCAATCGCTACAAGGTCTTTCCCGTTTTCCTTGTTCCAGTTGTTCAAGAAGTTATAGTGTTGGAAAGCGTTCAAGTCTACTTCACCATCAGCAGTTGCCTTGTTTGGTTGTGAGTAGTCTGTGAACTCTGTAAATTCCAAAGTAATACCGTCTTTTTTAACCAATTCTTGAATTTTGTCCCAACGTTTTTCTTCAGAACCGCTACGGTTAACCGTTGCGATTTTGATAGTTGTCGCATTGTCTGCTTTCTTTTCTGAATTTCCGCAAGCTGCAAGAGCCAAACCTGCGACTGTAGCAAGAGCTGCTACACCAAGCCATTTTTTGATTTTCATGATTCTTTCTCCTTAAAAATAATACCGTACTAGTATCTCACAATTTATTTGATTTCACAAATTGTTATTAGATAGTCAGATATATAGTTTAAAACTATATCCTTAAAAACTGAGAAATCATCCACCTTATTCAGAATGGATGATTTCAAAAAATTATTTAATATCAGCTTCTGCTGGTAGGTAAGTGTCTCCGAAGAATTGTTTAGACAATTTTTCAAGAGTTCCGTCTTTGTAGAGTTCTTGGATACGTTTGTCTACAAATGATTTCAACTCATCTTGACCTTTAGCAAGAAGTGGGTAAACGTAAGGCTGTTGGTCGCTTGGAAGTTCGATAACTTTCAAGTTGTCCAAACCTTGGTCCTTAATGACTGTTTCAACACCGATTTTATCAAAAATCTTGTAGTCAAACTGGCCATCGCTCAAGCGTCCCATGATTTGTTGGAAGTCCGCTTTAGTATACTTTAGGACAGTTGGATTATCTGAGTGTTGTTTGTTGTAATCTTCTAGCTGTTTAGCAGATGTTGTCCCTTGAACAACTTCTGTTGATTTTCCACCGATATTATCAAGCGATTTGATGCTAGGGTCATCTTTTTTCACTACAAGAACGTTAGGGTTTTTAGCAGTTGGCGCTGCATAAAGGTATTTTTCAGCACGTTCTTTAGTGTAGCTGATGTTGCTAACAGCCATATTGTAACGGTCAGCATCAAGTCCTGCAAAGACTCCTGACCACTCTGTCTTCTCGAACTTGACATCATACTTGTCAGAGTCTTTAAAGATAGCGCGAACCACTTCAATTTCGTAACCAGTCAATTCGCCATTTTCTTCATAGTTGAATGGTTTTGGTGTAGCATTGGTTGCAACGATAATTTCTTTCTTGCTAGCTGCTTCTCCTTCTTTCTTAGCACCACCTGAGCAAGCTGCTAGTACACCTGCAGCAACAAGACCAAGGGCAGCAAGAGATGAGTATTTAACGATTTTTTTCATGTCATTTCCTCCAAAATAGAATACCTTATAATCTTAACAGAAAAAGACCATTTGCGCCATTATATGATATCTATCTCTGTGATAGGTTTTCTTTATGGCTAATTTATACTCAATGAAAATCAAAGAGCAAACTAGGAAGCTAGCCACAAGCTGTACTTGAGTACGGTAAGGCGACGCTGACGTGGTTTGAATTTGATTTTCGAAGAGTATTAAAAGACCAAACGCAAGACTGCAGTTAAGACCACTCCAAAGAGAACTGTTCCAACTAGATTGCGGTAGCGAAAGGCTACCCAAGCCGTTGGAAAGACTGCTAAGAAGTCCAGCCATTTGATTTGAGGAAGACTCCCAACCTTGCCTGTCACTACGCTTGAAAGAATCAAGGCAAAGATAATAGAAACAGGCAAGAATTTCAAAAAACGCTCAACGATTGCAGGCAAGCCCTTATACTTGACCAAGATGAAGGGAATCATACGGGGAATCCAAGTCACCAAGCCAGAGAAAATAACTGCTAATAAAAGATACTTACTGACCATCTAAAACCACCCCCATTGTACAACCTAGCAAGGTCGCAAACAGAACAGCTAGCGACTGAGACACCACTGTTAAGAGTAAAAAGAAGGACACCGCAACAACTGCTAGGATAATGAGCAGATTGCGGACAGGAATCCGTCTTTGCATAATCTGGAATTGCGAAGCAAAAATTCCAATGAACATCCCAACCAGGGCAAAATCCAAGCCAAAGATTTCTGGATTTGGCAGCAGACCACCCAGAGCCGTTCCGACAACTGTTCCCACAAACCAAGCCACATAGCTGTTGAGATTGTTTCCGTGCATCCACATAGGATTGACCTTGTCTGTATGGGCTAACTCGCCCATCAAAACGCCATAAGTCTCATCCGTCAAGAGACTAGACATACCGATATTTTGCCAGAGACTGGTATGACGGAAATAGGTTGACGCATGCAAACTCAACAAAAAGAGACGCAAATTAATCAAAAAGACCGTCATAGCAATAGCTGCCACAGGTGCTTGAACCGCAATCAGTGCCAACATGGCAAACTGGGCGCTCCCAGCATAAACAAAGAGGCTCATCAAGCCCATCTCAACAGGTGTCACATAGGGCGCACCAATAATCCCACAGGCCAAGCCAATACTGACATAACCAAGGGCCGTTGGCATGGCCGCCTGCGCCCCCTCCCAAAATCCTTTTTCTTTCATCTTTCTCCTCATATTGTCTTAATAATACTCAATGAAAATCAAAGAGCAAACTAGAAAGCTGGCCACAGGTTGCTCAAAACATTGTTTTGAGGTTGCAGATAGAAGCTGACGCAGTTTGAAGAGATTTTCGAAGAGTATAAGTAGGCTGAAAAGGCTCCAGCCATAGCATGGACTATTATAACACATTCAGGAAAGAGAAAAAAGTCTGCTGATTGTAATCAGACAGACTCCATTTTATTCTTATTTAATCTTGAAGAATTGAACAATTGCCACAATACCTTGATAAATAAAGACAAAGGCAATGGTGTAACTAATATAGAGACCGGTCATCAATGGGTGTCCCATCATGATTAAACCTGCTACGATTCCTAAAATCCCCATCCAAACTAGAGGGGTACCTACCGATTTATCCGTCTTACGAACCTTGAAACCAACGATAGTTTTTGTAATACCATTTGTCAAGGCCCATAAAGAAATGATAAATGGTACAAATGTTACCATTTCAATAAAGCTACCTGAGAACAAGGTAAGAGCGAGGATGAGGGTAACAATTCCTCCAAATAAATTCCAGCCATGCTTTTCTTCTGATTTGAAGTATTGTACAATCTCAGAAATCCCTTGAACTGCAAATACAAGTGCAAACCAGAAAGTCATGGAAGCCAAGCTAATAAGAGGATGTGCAAACATATTAAAACCTACAAAAACTGCAAAAATACCCGCAATTAGTAACAACCATTTCCAAATTTTCGACATTATTTTTCTCCTTTTTTAGAGTAATCTTCCTCTAGTATTCCATAAATCATCATATCCAAAACCTGTGATAATTGATGTTCATATCCTGAAACCAAGTCAGGCAAACTGCTATCTGACGAAACAGTTAAATAATAGGAACGAAACATATCCTGAATCAATCGCAGATAGTCCATAGCTCGTTTCTCATCAATATGCTCTTTCAGTTTGGATTCTGATATAAGTTTTTGACAAACTTGTTCATTCAAGTCCAAAAAGATAGCTTTCTGTGGTGCAATGTCTGCTTCCAATTCTTCTGGTGTCGCAATCATTGCCTCAAAGAAAATGTGGCTATGTTCTGGGTATTGCTGATAAAATTGGTGACGTCTTTCCATATAATCAGCTAAGGAGGGCACTTGACCTTCCACCCCCAGAAACACTGCCAAAGCTTTCTCAAAACTCTCCTGAAAACAAGTTAGATAGAGGTCTGATTTCCCTGAAAAATTATGATACAAAACTCCTTTGGAAATACCATCCACTTTACAAAGTTCATTGATGACAAAACCTTGATAGCCTTTTGTAGCAAATTCAAACAAAGCAGCGGTAATGATTTTCTCTCTTCGTAGTCTTGTTTTTTCTTCTTTTCTCATGTATTTATCTCTACATTTTTTAATTATAAACCGATTGGTCTGAAATGTCAAGCAACTTTCTCAAAAATTTAACAGTCTGCTGATTGTAGCCATCATAAACAGACTGGAATCCAGTCTCAAACATATAATATACACATTCTTCGCTAAATGTTTTCACGGATATTCAAGAGTATGATAAAGGCAGCTAGAAGAAATAGCAATAAAACAAAGCTAACTGCCAGAGTTCCAAAGCTAGTAGCAATGGTTACCAAAGCTATTGTAAATAAGCTAGGTAAAACAACTGTAATGGCACCGATAGAGGATTGAACTGCTCCCATTGACTCCTCAGGTATTTGTTTAAAAATGAGTTCCTGTAATCGAGGAGAGAGGATACCTGCGAAAAAGGCATCCAAGGCACTAAAGATAAGAATCCAGTCAAAACGAACTGCCACAAAGCCAACTAAAAGGAGTAATTGGATAATAAGCGAGGCATATAGGGCTAGTTTTATGGAGATTGTATTCTTCAGATAGCCACTCACAAGGCTTCCGACAATAAGGGCTGACAATTCAAGGGTGGATAACAAGGCAAGAGATTGACCTGTTTGTAAATTCAAAAAGGGCTGATTCCTCAAAAACAGAGTAGAAACAGGAACTGTAACATTTATCACTGCTTGACTAATAGAGATAATAAACAAAACCAAGAGCACCTTATTCATATTCCATATCAATTTTGATGATTGGAGCAGATGCTGGCAAAAGGATTTTACAGAGAGTCCTTCTTGATAGCTAATCGTTTTTTCTACTTTCAAGAGGTCTGTTTTTATGAAAAGAATACCTAAAAATGCGATTAAAAAGGTCAGAGCATTCAGTAAGGAAATAGACTGGATAGATAGAATACCTAGTAAGACTCCTCCTAGAATATTACTGATTGTTTTCACTAAACTAACAGTTGACTGTTTAAATCCAATAGCTTCTGCCAGATGGTCTTGCCCAATAATTCTAATGAAAATCGGAGTGAGCATGGCGCCTTAAAAATAACTCAATGTGTCAGATAAGAGGTTAATCAGACAAATAAATGCTACTAATAACAAGGAAAAGGACTGCCCTGAAAGTGATAAAGAAACGATAGAGTAAAGCAAAAATTTTGCAAAACTAATCATTGTATATTTTAGGACACGATGATGTTGAAAATCCGCCAAAACTCCCAGAAAGATTTGCAGAACTTGAGGAAGGGTTTCTGAAATCGTGATCAGTAAAATCGCCAAAGGGGCAAAAGAGGCATCTGCCACATAATTCAGGAAGGCCAGATAAAAAATCGTATCCCCAAGCGTTGAAATCCACTGGTTGATAGTTAATTGCCTAAAATCTCTATTTTGAAGAAATACTTTCATTACAACTCCTTTTAAAGTTCCAGTGTATAGAAAACAAGACTTGGTTTAATATTGAACTCCAAGCCTTGCTCATATTCAGATTCATCCATTATATGATGTTCATGCCGTATTTTATAATAAATCATATCTTAAAAATACCAGACCACACTATTCCCTGCTTGTATTTAGCTTCTTTCTTTTGGACAAATTTTGCTAAATCCAACAACTCTGTCGGCGGTTCACCTTTAAAGCTCAACAATTCTTTAGAGACGGCAAAAGAAAGACGTACAGCTAACAAATCTTCATTAGTACTAGAGAACTGTTTTGCTGTTTCCAGCAATTGCTTCCTAAATTCTTCCGTCAAGCTAATTTCTTTATTATTGTATAGGGAATGAATTAACATTTGTAACTGACTTTGTTTTTCCATCGTTTACCTCATTTTATCTAGGACGCCAAGTTTCACTTTTAGTCCAGCCATTTACAGTATGCTCATAATTAAACATATACTGTACGAATTCCCATCTATAAACCACTTCTGCGACTTAGGATCTGCTTGAAGTGCTTTACAAGGATAGTATAACACGAAAATTAGCTTATTTTAGAAAATCGCATATTTGATATTTTTTCTTATAGAAATTTCAGATTTGCAATTGTTGACTACTCAATAAGTTCTTTGTATTGCTTCAAACGCAATTCGAAGAGGGCTAGCAATTGTGGATTTTCTAATACTTGCAGAGATTGGATAAATCTTTCAATCTCTTTTTGATTGCTTCCTTTGGTTTGAAGGAAAATCTTCATTTTCTTTAAAAACTGCCACAATACTTTTTCAAAAACATCGTATGGACGAAGCATGCTCTCTAGCTCAGCTTCAAAAATTGGGATATAAGAGAAAAGTTTACGCTCCATGAGTTCTGATATAATATTCAGAAATCCACTTTTCATATACAATCGATTATGTACCAACTCTTTAAATTCCCTAGATTTCTCAATTAAAGCGGTCGATAAAAATATCAAATCTTGATTGCTCAAGAAGGGCATGGTATTGCAAAAGAGATAGAGTTCAAACCAGGTCCAAGACTCAATAGCATAGAGATAGATAGTCAAAAACTCGCTATCTTCTTTTACTAATGGATAGTTCTTATTTAAGGAATGGAGTGCGTTTTTAATTACAATGGCATTCAAACGACGATAGGTCTCTGCCATCTGTTCTTGCTCGACTTCCTCCAACAGTTGCTCTAAGCCAGCGATATCTTGGTGGGCAAAGCGATCCACAACCTTTCTACCAATCTGCATATGTAGGGATTCTTGATAATTGTTTAGCTTATGACCAAACTCATCAAAATTCATATTGATCCCTTGGATGGCTAGGATCAACTTATCCGCAGATAGCATAGACTGCCCTAGTTCAAACTTGGACAACTGAGAGGCTGTTAGACCAGCACAAGCCACATCTGACTGCTTGAGCTTTCTCGCCAAACGTAATTCCTTGTAAAATTCTCCCAACTCCATTCTCTCAATCATCTCACCACCTCCTATTTTTTATATAGTATATCATTATTCACAATTATTTGTCAAAATATTCTGACATTTAAGAGAGCAAAAAAGCCAGCCCTAAGCTGACTCTTTATTCCATGGTATCAAAAGCGAGACTTGGTTTGGCATTGAGGTCCAAGCTTGCAAAGTTTTCTTTGTTCCATTCGCTGACGCTGGCATAGGCAATCATACCTGCATTGTCTCCGCAGAGGCGCAGAGGTGGAATGATGACCTTGACATCTGTGATTTCAGTTGCTAGGCGTTCTCTGAGACCTTTATTGGCTGCCACACCACCTGCCACGACTAGAGTTTTAACAGGGTATTTCTCCAAAGCCTTCTTAGTTTTTGCCATGAGAATATCCAGGACAGCTGCTTGGAAGGATGCACACAAGTCCTCTGTAGACAGACTTTCTCCCTTTTGCTCGGCATTATGGTGAAGATTGATAAAGGCAGATTTCAAACCTGAGAATGAAAACTCCAGATTATCTTCCTTAATCATGGCACGAGGAAAGTCATAAATATCCTGCCCCTGATGAGCCAGCTCGTCAATCTCACGACCGGCAGGATAGGTCAAGCCCATGACACGGCCGACCTTATCATAGGCCTCACCAACCGCGTCATCTCGCGTTTCCCCAACAATCTTGTAGTCACCAGCCTCCGAAACATAAACCAACTCTGTGTGTCCACCGCTGACCAAGAGGGCTAGCAAGGGAAACTCCAAAGGCTCCACGCTCTGAGCTGCCATAAGGTGACCAGCCATGTGGTTAACGGGAATCAGCGGAAGTCCATGTGCCCAAGCAAAGGCCTTAGCAGCTGATAAACCAACTAGTAAAGCTCCCACCAAGCCAGGTCCATAGGTAACCGCCACAGCTGTTACATCGTCTTCGGTAATCCCTGCTTCTGCCAACGCCTCCTCGATGCAGGCTGTAATGACCTCGACATGGTGACGACTGGCTACTTCTGGCACTACGCCCCCAAAACGTTTGTGGCTCTCAATTTGACTAGCAATGACATTAGACAAGAGCTCATCGTCGTTTTTCAAGACGGCGACACTGGTCTCATCACAGGATGTCTCAAATGCTAAAATATATCTATCCTTCATCTATTTCTCTCTTCATGATAATGGCATCCTCGACTGGGTCATGGTAGTAGGCCTTTCGCTCAGCGATGACTGCCATCTTTTCTTTCTTGTAAAATGCTTGTGCTCGGTGATTTGACTTTCTGACTTCGAGGAAAATCTCCTTGTCTGTCGGCAATTGAGCAAACAAGGCTGATGCAATTCCCTGACCCTGATAGGTTTGTTTGACAGCGATTTGCAGGACTTCTGCCTCAAAAAGATTCTCCTGCACAGCTAGAAAGCCAATCACTTCTTCCCCATCATAAGCTAGAGCATACCAAGTCTGGTCTTGGGACAGGTCTGCTTGGATTTGTTCCAGCGTCCAAGGACTGACTGGGTAAACAGCTATCATAACAGCGTAGATGGCTTGAGCCAGATCAGGTTGCTGGTGAGTTCCTTTGATTTCTATCATAGGCGTTTAATATAAGACTCGCCAGATTCGGTGTGATTCTTTAGCCAGTTTTCCTCAGCCTCGACACGCTTGAGGTAGTTCGGCACAAAATCATGCAAGGAGTCTGCTTCCTTGTCCCAGGCCCAGAGAGCTAGATTAGCTGCATTTGGCAAGGTTTCTTTGAAATTAGTCCTTGGCAAGTGTTCTTGAATCTGCTCCACAAAGGTGCCAACTTCTCCGACAAAGGTTACTTGACTAGCACCCTTGATTAGCTCAATCACTCGCTCAAAGGGCAGGTGTGCTTCTGGCATGACAGGTTTGCCATTCTCATAAAATCCTGCGTAAACATTGTTGCGACGCGCATCCATCAAAGGAACGAACAAACCTTCTTGTTGGTAGGGCACCAGAGCCAAGAGGCTAGACATACCAACTAACTCGATGTTAAGAGTATGAGCAAGGGTCTTGGCAGTTGCTACCGCAATTCGCAAACCTGTGTAGCTACCTGGCCCTTCCGCCACAACGATTCTATCCAAATCCTTGGGCGTCCAGTTCACACTTGCCATCAAAAAATCGATGGCAGGCATGAGGGTAATACTGTGATTTTTCTTAATATTAATCGTCGTCTCGGCAAGAACCTGCTTGTCCTCTAAAATAGCGAGAGAAAGAGCCTTGCTGGACGTATCAAAAGCTAATACTTTCATAACACATTCCTATCTTTTTGTCTGCTTACTATTATACTACAAAAGCTGGCACATGGGAATTTTCTTTGCCCCCAAACAAAAATGCCTATACTTAGCTAAAAAATAATTTAAAAAATGCTCACTTTTCCTTTTCTTTTCCGAATATAAAAGTGAACAAGAAAATTGAAAGGATCCCCATAAAAAGTTTGGTAAGTCATGCTAGATAAAAAACACATTTTTAGAAGGATAAATTTTATTATCTTTATCTCTTATAGTTTGCTCAGCATTCTCAATGATTTAAACATTACTACTATCCCTTTACCAATCGATTTATCTGTTTGTATTGTTTTGTTTTTAGTCTTCAACTCTATTTTTGAGCAGAAGAATCATTAATATAAAGCTAATAAGCTCTGAAAATTCCATTGTCATGTCATTTTAGAAAAATGCAAAGACCACCTCATCTTGATAGATGGGGTGGAATTTTCTTTGCCCCCAAACAAAAATACCCCAGCAGAGCAGGGCATCTAAGCATTTAATCCAAAGTAAAATATAAACCAAACTACATAGGTTACGAGGAGGAGAAAAAGCGAGTAGAGAGTCACAAAGGTAATTTTCCACAAGAACTTGGTTTGTCGTTGTTCCAGTTTGGCAAATAGAAGATTCCCTCCATAAACGCAAGCAACAAAAACAATAAAAGCTACTAAGCGAGCTCCGATAGCAAAAGCAAATAAGTTATACATAGGGCAACCTCCTTGACTTAAAAACTATATGGAATTATGACAAGCAATAAATTTCACTTCCATTATCAACATAACACATTTTCTTTATTTTCGCAAGCGCTTACTCGGCGAATCGACCCATGACTTTCTCGTTTCCGTCTTTTACTAATCTTTCATTTTGTGGTATAATTGAAATAATTGTAACGAATCAAGGTCAATCTAGACACAAAATGGAATGAAATCAAGCAAATCTCTACTAAAAGTTTGGAATAAGCTGACCTGTAAATAGAAAGGAACTATATGATTTACAAAGTTTTTTATCAAGAAACAAAAGAACGTAGCCCACGTCGTGAAACAACACGCGCACTTTACCTAGACATCGATGCCAGCTCAGAACTTGAGGGCCGTATCGCTGCTCGCCAACTTGTCGAAGAAAATCGCCCAGAGTACAATATCGAATATATCGAACTCTTGTCTGACAAATTGCTAGATTACGAAAAAGAAACTGGCGCCTTCGAAATTACGGAGTTCTAATATGGCCTACACTCTTAAACCTGAAGAAGTTGGCGTTTTTGCCATCGGTGGTCTGGGAGAAATCGGGAAAAACACATACGGAATTGAATACCAAGACGAGATTATTATCGTCGATGCTGGGATTAAATTCCCAGAAGATGACTTGCTTGGTATCGACTATGTCATTCCTGACTACTCTTACATCGTGGACAATATCGACCGCGTCAAGGCTGTTTTGATTACCCACGGACACGAGGACCACATCGGTGGGATTCCTTTCCTGCTCAAGCAAGCAAATGTCCCTATCTATGCTGGACCGCTTGCCTTGGCTTTGATCCGTGGGAAACTCGAAGAACACGGCCTCTTGCGCAACGCCAAACTTTACGAAATCAACCACAACACTGAGTTAACCTTTAAAAACCTCAAGGCAACTTTCTTTAGAACGACTCACTCTATTCCAGAACCTTTGGGAATTGTTATTCATACTCCTCAAGGGAAAATCGTCTGTACGGGTGACTTTAAGTTCGACTTTACTCCAGTTGGAGAACCTGCAGACTTGCACCGTATGGCTGCTCTTGGTGAAGAAGGCGTGCTCTGTCTCCTGTCTGACTCAACAAATGCAGAAGTGCCAACCTTTACCAACTCTGAAAAAGTCGTTGGTCAGTCCATCATGAAGATTATCCAAGGCATCGAGGGACGTATCATCTTTGCATCCTTTGCCTCAAATATCTTCCGTCTCCAGCAAGCAACAGAAGCTGCTGTTAAGACTGGACGTAAGATCGCTGTCTTTGGTCGTTCGATGGAAAAGGCCATTGTCAACGGAATCGATCTTGGCTACATCAAAGCTCCTAAGGGAACCTTTATCGAGCCAAATGAAATCAAAGACTACCCTGCTGGCGAGGTTCTTATCCTCTGTACAGGTAGTCAGGGGGAGCCGATGGCAGCACTCTCTCGTATCGCCAACGGAACCCACCGTCAGGTGCAACTCCAACCAGGCGATACGGTTATCTTCTCTTCTAGTCCAATCCCTGGAAACACTACTAGCGTCAACAAGCTGATCAACATCATTTCTGAAGCTGGTGTCGAAGTTATCCACGGTAAGGTTAACAATATCCATACCTCTGGACACGGTGGCCAGCAAGAGCAAAAACTCATGCTCCGCTTGATTAAGCCAAAATACTTCATGCCTGTTCACGGTGAATACCGCATGCAAAAAGTCCACGCTGGACTGGCGGTAGATACTGGTGTTGAGAAGGACAATATCTTTATCATGAGTAATGGTGATGTGCTTGCCCTTACCGCAGATTCTGCTCGTATCGCAGGTCATTTCAACGCCCAAGATATCTATGTCGATGGAAATCGTATCGGTGAAATTGGTGCAGCTGTTCTTAAAGATCGTCGCGATTTATCTGAAGACGGTGTCGTTCTGGCAGTCGCAACTGTTGACTTCAAATCTCAGATGATTCTGTCTGGCCCAGACATCCTCAGCCGAGGCTTTGTCTACATGAGAGAGTCTGGCGACTTGATTCGCCAAAGCCAGCGCATCCTCTTCAATGCTATTCGTATCGCACTGAAAAATAAGGATGCTAGCGTGCAATCTGTCAATGGTGCCATTGTCAACGCTATTCGCCCCTTCCTCTATGAAAATACAGAACGTGAACCGATTATCATCCCGATGATCCTCACACCAGATGAAGAATAAATCAAGAAAACAGCCCCGAAGACGGAGCTGTTTTTCTCTATGCTTTCTTTTCTTGATTTTTAGAAATACTACGATTTTTACCTTCCAGATACACCATCAAAATAGAAATATCTGCTGGGTTTACTCCCGAAATACGGCTGGCTTGGCCAATGGTTTCTGGATTGATAAGTTTGAACTTCTGACGAGCTTCTGTTGCGATAGAGTCAATGTCATCCCAGTCGATATTGGCTGGAATGCGTTTTTCTTCCATGCGTTTCATCTTGGCAACCTGGTCCATGGCTTTGGAAATATAGCCTTCGTACTTGATTTCTGTTTCAATCAATTCGATAATCTTGTCATCCAAGTCCTCAGCAGCTGGGCCGATAAAAGCCACCACATCTTGATAAGAAACTTCTGGACGGCGAAGGAATTCCTTGGCTGTCACCGCATCTGTCAACGGTTTGAAGCCCATCTCCTCAACCTTGGCATTGGTTTCCTTGACTGGCTTGATTTTGATGCTGTCTAGGCGCTTCATCTCATTTTCAAATTGATTTTTCTTGATTTCAAAGCGAGCCCAGCGTTCATCATCCACAAGGCCAATCTCACGTCCCATCTCTGTCAAACGCATATCAGCATTGTCATGGCGGAGAATGAGGCGGTATTCAGCTCGACTGGTCAAAAGGCGATAAGGCTCAATGGTTCCCTTGGTCACCAAGTCATCAATCATGACCCCAATATAACCGTCACTGCGCTTCAAAATCAACTCAGGCTTGCCTTGGATTTTAAGAGCCGCATTGATACCCGCGATAATCCCTTGACCAGCAGCTTCTTCGTAACCTGACGTTCCATTTGTCTGACCAGCAGTGAAAAGTCCGGAGATTTTCTTGGTTTCCAGAGTCGCACGCAACTGGTGAGGCAAGACCATGTCATACTCAATGGCATAACCTGTCCGCATCATCTCTGCATTTTCCAAACCTTTGATAGAATGAACCAAGTCACGCTGGACATCCTCAGGCAGACTGGTTGAAAGTCCTTGAACATAGACTTCCTCAGTATTGCGACCTTCTGGCTCAAGGAAGAGTTGGTGGCGCTCCTTGTCCGCAAAGCGCACAATCTTGTCCTCAATCGACGGACAGTAGCGAGGCCCCACTCCCTTGACTACACCTGTAAACATAGGCGCACGGTGGAGGTTGTTTTGGATAATCTCATGACTGGTACCATTGGTATAGGTCAACCAGCATGGCACTTGGTCTTTGACATAATCCTCATCACGTGAAGTGTATGAGAAATGATTAGGCGCTTCGTCTCCTGGCTGAATCTCGGTCACATCGTAGTTGATAGAAGAAGCCTTGACACGTGGAGGCGTTCCTGTCTTGAAACGACCAATTTCGAGGCCCAGTTCCTTGAGATTGTCAGCAAGGTTAATAGAAGCCAAGCTGTGGTTAGGACCTGATGAATACTTGAGGTCTCCGATGATGATTTCCCCACGTAGTGCAGTCCCTGTCGTCACGATAACAGCCTTGGCAGCATATTCTTGATGGGTCGCTGTACGTACACCGACAACCTTGCCATCTTCCACCAAGATCTCATCAATCATGGTTTGACGAAGGGTCAGATTCTCTTGATTTTCAACTGTCTTGCGCATTTCCTTAGAGTAAAGCTCCTTGTCAGCCTGCGCACGAAGGGCACGGACAGCTGGTCCCTTCCCTGTGTTAAGCATCTTCATTTGGATGTATGTCTTGTCAATGGTTTTGGCCATCTCGCCACCGAGGGCATCAACTTCACGTACAACAATCCCTTTGGCAGAACCACCGATAGAGGGGTTACAAGGCATGAAGGCCAGCATTTCAATGTTGATAGTCGCAAGTAAGACCTTACAACCCATACGGCTAGCGGCCAAGGAAGCCTCGACCCCAGCGTGTCCCGCACCGATTACAATAATATCGTATTCTTCTGTAAAATTATATGTCATTTCTTAACCTTTCAAAAATTTCTCGTAAATAAGGAACTAACTTCTCCTCCTCTAGAGCTTGAGCCATAGTAACCCATTTAAAGTGCGTATGCTCTTCATGATCTAATCTGATAATTGGCTTCTCCCCAACCCACTCTGCTTTATAAACTAATCGAGTAAAGACAGTATCCTTAGAGGTATCCAGTTGACTATCTTCGTGAAGAAGTCTGAGCGAACTGCTATCTAGCCTAACTCCCGCTTCTTCAATACATTCTCTAAGAGCTCCATCTCGCGGAAGTTCACCCTTTTCAACCCCGCCACCAGGAATATCCCAGTAAGTTGGATAAACATTGGGTTGTCCTCTTTTAATTTCCGAACGCTGAATGAGCAAATAATCATCACCACTATGAACAAGTACATGGGCAATAAGCTTAACCATCATTTTCTCTCCTATTCCTCAAGATGAATGTGTCTTAGTTGGCCGTCCCAATCTGGCAGGGCTATTTTTAAAAAGGCTGGAACTAGATTGATACCCTTAAGCTTGTCTATGTCAATCCATTCACAGGGCTGCCTTTTCTCATCTTCCTGCATGGTCAATGGGGCATCTTCAAGCAAATCCACCAGATAATGAAACTCGATATTGTGATAATAAACACCGTCCTGTTCAAAACGATTTTCAACCACAAAAACTAGCTGCCCAGCTTGAGCTTCGACACCCAGTTCTTCCCTCACTTCACGGACTACCGCGTCTTCCGTGCTTTCATTGACTTGAATCGCACCACCGATAGTATAATACTTGCCCTTATCTTTGGTGACTAGAAGCTTGCGATTTTGAAGAATCAAGGCTGTCGCCCGAACTCCAAAAATTGTATTTCCTACTTTTGTCCGAAAGTCTTGCTGAGTCATTTTTGTCCTTTCCTCTAAACGACACAAAAACAGTCAAAACTCCAAAGAAGTGCAGGACAAAAAAGCCTGCAACATCCATGAGCTTTGACCATCATTTCTATTGCTTTTATTATTGTAGCAAATTGAGAAAATTTGTCAATCTAAATGTACTGACAAACTTGTCCATCGCGGTAAGCATTGTCAATCAAACCACCACCTAGACACTCTTCCCCGTCGTAAAAGACAACTGCCTGACCTGGTGTGATGGCGCGTTGCGGTTCTGCAAAGATAACCTCTGCCTTGTCTCCTTTGACATGGACGGTCACCTTAGAATCAGGCTGACGGTAGCGGAATTTAGCCATACATTCGAGCGTAAACTCCTCTGGCATGTCACGAGTAAAGTGAACCTGACTAGCCTCAAGGCTGGTTGACATGAGCGAATCATGGTAGAATCCTTGTCCGACATAGAGAATATTCTTGCTTAGGTCTTTTCCGACAACGAACCATGGCGCGTTATCACCACCGTGTTGACCACCGATACCGAGACCACCACGCTGACCGATTGTATAATACATAAGTCCTGCATGCTCGCCCATATCGCGACCATCTACAGTCATCATGCGACCAGGCTGAGCTGGCAGGTAGTTGCTGAGGAAATTTTTAAAGTTCTTTTCTCCAATAAAGCAAATCCCTGTCGAGTCTTTCTTCTTGGCAGTCGCAAGGCCTGCTTCTTCTGCTAGTTTTCGTACTTCAGGCTTTTCCAAATGTCCCAACGGGAACATGGTTTTTTGAAGTTGTTCTTGCGAAAGTTGGCTGAGGAAATAGGTTTGGTCCTTGCCATTGTCCACGCCACGAAGCATGTGAACAATACCATCCTCATCACGCGCTACTCGAGCATAGTGCCCAGTCGCAACATAGTCTGCACCTAAAGTCATGGCATAGTCCAAAAAAGCCTTAAACTTGATTTCCTTATTGCACATAACATCTGGATTGGGCGTGCGTCCTGCACGATATTCCGCTAGGAAATACTCAAAAACGCGGTCCCAGTACTCTTTTTCAAAGTTGACAGAGTAGTAAGGAATGCCAATCTGGTCTGCCACCGCAGACACATCCTTGTAATCTTCGGTCGCCGTACAGACGCCGTTTTCATCTGTGTCATCCCAGTTCTTCATGAAGATACCGATCACATCGTAGCCCTGCTCCTTGAGTAAAAGAGCCGTCACCGACGAATCAACACCACCACTCATCCCCACAACAACACGTGTTTTAGAGTTATCACTCATGGTAAGTCTCCCATCTATTCGTTTATTTATACCCCTCAAAATTCTATTTACTATGACTTTCAATAGAATTTCTTCGAGTATAGTCTTTTCGTTTGCTTTTAGGACTAGGCAACGAGTCGCAGGCATAACTTGAGTTCGCTCAATCAGTCTGGGAGACTGATTGAGGTTATAAATCAGACAAGCTCAGCTTGCATCTCATTTAGAGTTAACGACGTAATAAAAGATAAACGAAATGACTAGTTCACGATTGAAGGTCGTGTGTGCTTAACGATTGAAGGTCGCTTGAGCAGTATTCATTATAACATGCTTGGTTGGAGAAGACAAGAAAGAGACTGATAATCTACAAGCTCTCTGCAAATACATATATAATTGTTTGAAATGAGGGTAATTTATAGCTTAATCCCGCTACTGCTTATTATCTTATTTATAAAATAAACTAAAAATGATATACTATATTGAGGAGGAATACGTACATGATCCCTTAAAGATACTACCATCCATGTACGTAGAACGATTGTGAAAAACTACAAAGATATTCTAAAATCAAAAAACACCATTTTTACTATTATCATTGTCGCAAGTCTTGGACTTTTAATAGGTTTAGTCATTCATCAAGAAAACATCTTAACAGAAAGAGGCAATATTGCTTTCTTCAAACGGCAAAAAAATGAACAAGATGTCGAGCAAGTAAAAAAAGCCATCAAAGATTTTAATATCGATTCTGAAACAATTATAGAGGATTGGAAAAAAATTCAAGAATTGAAGCCAAACACTGACGAAGGCAAGCAAATATTAGCAGACTTTCTTACTACTACGTCCGATAAAATCACCAATCATTATAGCGAAAAAGCTTTAAAAATGGATATAAAGGAATCCGATAGTCAGTTTGAAGATAAACAAGCACTTGAAACAGCCATCACTTCCTTACAAAAAATACTAGAAATCATTAAAAGTGTCAACTCCACAAGCGAACAAGCCACTATTGATGAAAAAATAAAACCCATCCAAGAACTAATTTCTAAATTCCAAAAGCAAGTTGAAGTCTTGACTAAAAAAGAAGGACAAAAGACTGACAAAAAAGAAACAGGAACGACTAGTAGCGAGGGGGAAAGAGAAACCTATTCTTCAGGAGGAGGGAGCTACACTCCAACCTATACTGAGTCAAATGGGAGCAGATACAGTTCACAAGCGCCTGCAAGCGAACAACCTTCATCTGATAGTGCTGGCAGCAGCGGAAATGATGTGGCAAGTACACAAAATCAAGCAGCTAATACTTCAGAAGCTCAAGCAGAAACTAATACCAATAGTAACAATGCTGGAGTTCCCACAACAAACAGTGATGATCTCGCTAGTTTAGGTGGCGGAGTTACATCATTCGGTCAGCAGTAAGTAATCGGCTATCGCTAATTTAATTGTCTTTTGTCGAATAAAGTATATAAAAGGCTAGCAAAAACTAACTTTCCAATAAAACCACACAGTGATTCTCTCAGCTTGATTGTGTTCAAGTCTGAAAACACTGTGTGGTTTTTGAATTGTTGAACATTCAGAGATTCCTTTTTTGGGGCAATTGTCTATCAGAATGTCCGTTTATTTGTCAATAATCCGAGAAAATCTTGTCGTTTCAAGTCGGAGAAATGTTTGGTAGAAAGACTTCCTTTTTGAAGTCCATCATCTCTAACCTGCAAATAATAGCTATGTTGGTTTGTTTTTATCGTCAAAAAGTCTCCAAATACAAAAGCTCTTTTCCAGTTGCGAATCTCAAATTCTTTCATCTCTGATTTTGGAATGCGGATAAGTCCTTGTCGCAAATCACGATGATGCTCACTTATGAAAGTCATCCCATTTCCAAGATTTCTTATCAGTAGTTCATCTGGGGTCACCATCACCAGCGCTATTTTAGTTAAGAAAATTTCAACTGTTGGTGGTAAAATCGCCAAGTTAAACCAAGGATGTAGGTAGCGATAAGCTAAGAAATAATGAGGCTCCTCACCCAATCCTAGTTGTTTATATAAGGCCTTGACCTCACTATCTAACCTCGCTTCAAAAGACACATCCGAATGCTCTTCTTCCTTCCTCTGATTAACATAACGCATCCAGACTAGGAAGCCTATAAAGACTATGATAAATATTCCTGATAAGAGATATTTTAAATTGTAGTTCATCACTTAACCTCCTGATTCACTACTCTACCTAAAGCAGAGTCGTATTTATTTTGAAAATAGTTCCATAACAACTTTAAATAAGACGGGTGTCATTAAAATGAGGATAATTCCTATCACAAATATCATGACTACTCGAAAAAGTTCCTTATTTTTAAACATTTTTCCATCCCTTTTCTAGCTACATCATAATACTGTTAAGCCCATTTTAAAATTACACCAAACTTATTTTAGCTTTCTTTTTTACTTTTTATATTACTATGATACAATATTTTTAATAGGATTTTATTCTTTGTTAACTTTTTTCACGAAAAGGAGTCAATCATGCGTTATGATTTTGGAAAGGTCTATAAAGAAATACGAGAGTCAAAAGGATTGACCCAAGAAGAGGTCTGTGGGAATGTCCTATCAAGAACCAGCCTATCAAAGATTGAAAGTGGTAAAGTAACTCCTAAATATGAAAATATGGAGTTTCTTCTCCGGCAAATCAATATGAGTTTTGAAGAGTTTGACTATATCTGCCATCTCTATCAGCCGAGCCAACGGACAGAAATCATGCAAACTTATCTCAATATGAATTCCATCATTGGTGGCAGTGGTCTAGTTGATTTTTTTGAAACATGCCAAAACTATCTCAAGACCTATCACGACCTGCCTATAGAAGAAATCAGGGATATGCTGGAAGTTGTCATTCATATCCGTCAATATGGTACAGAGCAACTGTCAGAGCAAGTGAAACAGACTATCCAAAAACTATGGGAAAAAATTGAAAAACAAGATACATGGTATGAAAGTGACCTAAAAATCCTCAATACCATCCTTTTCAGCTTTCCAATTGAACACCTCCATCTCATTACTGGAAAAATCCTGCAACGCTTGGAAGTCTATAAAAACTACCAACATTTATATGACTTACGAATGGCAATCCTACTCAACCTTTCCACCATTTACTTATACCATCAAGACAAAAACATGTGTCAACAAATCTGCTATACTTTACTAGAGGATGCCAAGAATAAGAAAAGCTACGATATGCTTGCTATCTGCTATGTCCGTATTGGGATTTGTAGGGATGATGCCAAACTTATCCAAAAAGGGTTCTCCCTTCTAGAGCTGACCGATGAAACTTCCATTCTAGCCTTTCTCAAAAAAGAAGTGGAGATCTATTATCAACCGAAAGAAATATAAAAAAGTCGAGGGATTTCCTCGACTTTTTCAAATTATTCTGTTCGTTATTTCTTAGTACCAACCGTTGTTAAGCCAGAAGTTTTTAGCGGCTGACCATGAACCGTAACGTCCTGCAACGTAGGCATCTGCTACACGTTCTTGGTTTTCAGCTGAGTAGTCACCGTTCAAGTATGAATCTGTCAATTGGTAACGTCCAATGTATTGGCCGTTTGTAGCTGTATAGCTACCACCTGATTCTTTTTGTGCAATCCATTCTTTAGCTTCTGCTTCAGATCCACTTACAGTTGCAGCTGGTGCTGAAGTTTCTGCTGCAGCAACAGTTTCTTCTGCTACAGGAGCGCTTGCAGCTGGTGCTGCTTCTTCTACTACTTCTGTAGTTTCTGCTACTGGAGCTGAAACAGTTTCATCTTGAGCAGCTGGTGCCGCATAAGTAGCTGGCGCTGGTGTTGCAACAGGTGCTACAGGACCATCGATAACCAACTCTTGACCAACATAAATCAAATGAACGTTGTCGATGTGGTTGTTTTCTGCCAATTTCTCAACAGTTGTGTTGTGAGTTTCAGCGATTTCTGAAAGTGTATCACCTTCTTTAACAGTGTAAGTTGATGATTCTTGAGCAGATACAAATGATGGAGCAAATACTGCAAACAAGGCAGCTACTCCTGCAAGAGTTGTTTTAATCTTTTTAGTTGTTGATTTCATATTTGAAAATTCTCCTTCTTTCTATAGTTCTATCATACCCTTTAAATATTACCGTTTCTTGACACTTTTATGTAGAAATATTACAAAATTATTTTTTATTTCTCTAAATAAGCCATTTTTTGTTACAAAAGATGCTTTTTTATGCTATTTGTAGTGTAAAAAGGTTTTCATCCACAATTAAAGCCAAGACCTTCATTCTTTGATATAATAGAGATAAGAATTTTTATAAGGGGAAACTGATGAAATCACTTCGTTTTCAATCTGTCTTTGATATCATCGGACCAGTTATGATTGGCCCATCTAGTAGCCATACAGCTGGTGCTGTTCGTATTGGGAAGATTGTCTCTTCCATTTTTGATGATACTCCGACAGAAGTCGAATTCCAACTATTTAACTCATTTGCCAAGACCTATCGTGGTCACGGAACAGACCTAGCCCTTGTTGCAGGTATTTTGGGCATGGATACAGATGATCCTGAAATCCCAAACAGCCTGGAAATTGCCCACAAGCGTGGCATCAAGATTGTCTGGACCATTCAGAAAGACAGCAATGCCCCTCACCCAAACACCACTAAAATTACCGTCAAAAATGCTCATAAGACCATTAGCGTGACTGGTATTTCTATCGGGGGAGGAAATATTCAGGTAACCGAACTCAATGGCTTTGCCGTCTCTCTCAATATGAATACACCGACTATCATCATTGTTCATCAAGATATTCCAGGTATGATTGCCCTCGTAACAGAGGCCCTTTCCCGCTATGGTATCAATATCGCCCAGATGAATGTTACTCGTGAAAAAGCTGGTGAAAAAGCTATTATGATTATCGAAGTTGACAGTCGCAACTGTGATGAGGCCATCGAAGAAATTCGAAAAATCCCTCATCTCCACAATGTCAATTTCTTTAAATAGGAGGAAGCATGTTTTATTCTATCAAAGAATTGGTCGAGCAAGCAGATCTGGACTTTCAAGGAAATGTCGCAGAACTCATGATTACAACAGAGTTTGAATTGACCGGTCGCGAACGTGAAGAAGTCTTCCTTCTCATGGAACGCAATCTGGAAGTCATGAAAGCCTCTGTCCAACTTGGTCTCAATGAAAATAAATCTCGTAGTGGCCTGACAGGTGGAGATGCTGCCAAATTGGATCACTACATCAAAAACGGAAAAACTCTGTCAGATTACACGATTCTCTCTGCTGCCCGAAATGCCATTGCAGTCAATGAACACAATGCTAAAATGGGCTTGGTTTGTGCCACTCCGACCGCAGGAAGTGCTGGCTGTCTGCCTTCCGTTCTCACTGCTGCTATTGAAAAATTAGACCTCAGCCACGAGCAACAGCTAGATTTCCTCTTTGCTGCCGGTGCCTTTGGACTAGTCATCGCAAACAATGCCTCTATCTCAGGTGCTGAAGGTGGCTGTCAGGCCGAGGTTGGTTCGGCCTCTGCTATGAGTGCTGCCGCCTTGACTCTAGCTGCGGGCGGAACACCTTATCAGGCCAGTCAGGCCATTGCCTTTATCATTAAAAATATGCTAGGCCTCATCTGTGACCCTGTTGCCGGCTTGGTCGAAGTTCCCTGTGTTAAACGTAATGCCATGGGAGCTAGCTTTGCCTTCATCGCAGCAGACATGGCTCTGGCAGGTATCGAATCTAAAATTCCTGTGGATGAAGTGATCGATGCCATGTACCAAGTAGGAGCAAGCATGCCAACTGCCTTTCGTGAAACAGCTGAAGGTGGACTCGCTGCCACCCCTACTGGTCGTCGCCTCCAAAAAGAAATTTTCGGAGAATAACTTATCAAAATAGGAGAAACCATGACCTCTATCACAGCTATCTTTTTCGATCTGGATGGAACCCTCGTTGACAGTTCTATCGGGATTCACAATGCCTTTACCCATACCTTTAAGGAGTTGGGGGTACCTAGCCCTGATGCCAAAACTATTCGTGGTTTTATGGGACCGCCCCTCGAAAGTAGTTTTGCGACCTGCCTTCCCAAAGACCAAATTTCTGAGGCTGTCCAGATATACCGTTCTTACTATAAGGAGAAAGGCATCCATGAAGCTCAACTCTTTCCTCAGATTGTAGACTTGCTTGAGAAGTTATCGAGCAATTACCCTCTTTATATCACCACTACAAAGAATACTCCAACCGCTCAAGACATGACTAAAAACTTGGAAATCTATCATTTCTTTGATAGCATTTATGGTTCCAGCCCTAAAGCACCCCATAAGGCAGATGTCATTCGCCAAGCCTTGCAGGCACATCAACTAGCACCGGAACAAGCCATCATCATCGGAGATACCAAGTTTGATATGATGGGAGCTCAAGAAACAGGCATTCAGAAATTGGCCGTCACTTGGGGATTTGGAGAGCAAGCAGACTTGCTAAACTATCATCCTGATTTTATCGCTCACAAACCCATAGAAGTTTTGGAGTATTTTCAATAATATAACGGAGACTGGGCAAATACTCAATTTCATACTCTTCGAACCACGTTAGTTTTCTCTGTAACCTCAACGCTGTGCTTTGAGTAACCTTCGGCTAGCCTCCTAGTTTGCTCTTTGATTTTTATTGAGTATCAGAATAAAATGAAGCAAGTTTACACATAACAAAACGCATATTACCAAGGTTTTTCAAGACCTGATAATATGCGTTTTTCTTTTTTATTCAACGTGGGTAGTTTGATTGGCAAAGGCGATAATAGCTTGCTTCAACTCATCTCCACTAAGAGTGCGGAACTCTTCAATTTTTTGATCGATGGCTTCTAGAGGCATGACATTAACCTTACCAACGAAAATCTTATCCATAACCTGGTTATCAACCAATTCGGTCGAAACCAAGAGTTCTTCGTAAAGTTTTTCGCCTGGGCGGATTCCAACTTCAACAATTGGAATTTCGCTTTCGGTGTGTCCACTTAGAAGGACCATTTTCTTGGCCAAGTCATAAATCTTGACTGGTTTGCCCATATCAAGGATAAAGACTTCTCCATCCTTGGCATAGGCACCAGCATGGATAACCAAACGGCTAGCTTCTGGAATAGTCATAAAGTAACGGGTCATGCGGAAGTCTGTCACCGTTACAGGACCACCTTCAGCAATCTGACGTTCAAAGACTGGAATCACACTACCACGGCTACCAAGTACATTCCCAAAACGAACTGCACAGTAGGTTGATTGGCTACGTTGGTTAAAGCCAGTGACAATCAACTCAGCCACGCGCTTGGTTGCTCCCATAACATTTGGTGGATTAACCGCCTTATCTGTCGAAATCATAACCATCTTAGGTACTTTAGCTTCATCAACAGCCTTAGCAACATTGTAAGTTCCACGAATATTGTTTTTGAAGGCTTCTTTTGGATTGCGCTCCATCATAGGAACGTGCTTGTGAGCAGCCGCATGATAAACAATAGCTGGCTTGTACTGCTCAAAGACTTGCAACAAGCGGTCATAGTCTTGAATATCGGCAATAACTGGTACATAATCAATCCCTTGGAACTTGCGAATCAATTCATGATAAACAAGGTAGATTGAGTTTTCCCCATGACCGAGCAAGACGATGCGTTCAGGATTAAAGCGACTAACTTGGCGACAGATTTCAGAACCGATTGAACCACCAGCCCCTGTGACTAAGATTGTCTTACCTGTCAGTTCTGCGCCCAGACGCGATTCATCAAGACGAATTTCCTGACGACCCAAAAGGTCTGTGATATCAATCTTCTGGAAGCCTCCACCTGCTTGGTGAAGCCCTTGAACAACCGTTTCAACCTTAGGCATCTTGTAACACTTGACACCCAGCTTATTACACATCTGCAAGATACGTTCATATTCTGACGGGTCAAGCGACGGAATCGCAACGATAACACGCTCGATTTGATGGCGTTTGGCTAATTCAGGCAGATCATCATATGAACCCAAAACAGGAATTCCACCAAGTTTTTGGCCCTTTTTCTTAGAATCCTTGTCCAAAATACCGACAAGTTCTAATTCACTAGTTGGATGTTGGTAACTATCCATAAAGAGAGCTCCACCATCACCGGCACCAATCAAGAAAGTCCGACGGTGTTCTCCATCACCACTTCCCTTTTTGCGTTTAGAGTAGATTAACTGCCAAGTAATCCGTGGCAATAAAATTAAGAAAGTACTCAACAAGATAAAGAGCACGATAAAACGGATGGAGAAGAGAGGCAAGAAGGCATAGCAGATACTATATGACAAGATACTGCTAGCAGTCACACCAAAAAAGATTTTCATGAAATCCGTAATCTTACTGTAACGACTGATACTAGCGTTCAATCCCCAAAATCCAATCATCAATTGATAGAACAGGAAGGCCAAACTCGTGTAGATGATGTAGTCAACAGGTGCTGGATTAATCAATCCGTAGAATAAGATATAAGATACAATGATGGAAACCACCATACTCAAAATATCAAATATTCCCCAGAAAACCTGTTTTTGTTGTTTATTTAAAATTTCCACCAGATCAATCACATAATCTGTGAGTTTTTTATTCATAGAAATTTACTCCTCCTTAAAAGAGCCGAATAGTTATATTGTTATTATAACACTTTTTCTCTAGTTTATGATTTGCTACAATCTTTTACTTGCTTTTTCGTAACAGTTTCATAAAAATAAACTGTCGGACAAATCCAGGACAAAGGGCAACCACCATCTGAATGGCAACACTCTTGGCATACTCCATGTAAGAAATTTGTCCTCGCTTCAGCATGCGTTGACGAGCTTGACGATAGAGTTTGAGGTAACGCAGTCCCCCACGACGCTCAAACATTCCTGCTCCAACACGAACCTTACACAAGATTTGATCCAGATTTCCAGTCTTAGCTCCTGCAGCAATCATGTTGAGCCAGAGGAGGTCATCCTCCATATAAAGGCCATCCTCATAGTTGCCTGCCTTGAGAACCATGTCCTTCTTGAACATGACAGTCATGTGGTTAAAGGCACTTCTCATCCTTTGATAAGCCACAATCTCTGCATGCTGGGTTGGAACACGACGGTAAGAAACAATCTCATCAGGATTGTCAATAAATTCTGCAATATGTCCACCTAATAGGTCGAGCTTGTCCTTCTCCATTAGCTGAACCTGTTTCTCAAAACGGTCTGGAACTGCTATATCATCCGTATCCATACGGGCAATAATATCATACTGACACTGCAAAACACCCTGTCGAAGAGCCAGACCCAAACCTTGATTCTGCTCAAGAGGATAGCGTTTCACTGGAATTTCAGACTGGGCTTCCACTTGGTTTAATACCTGATAGAGCTCAGGTGTCAAAGGCCCATCCTCAACCAGAACCAATTCGCTCGGTTTCAGAGTCTGATTTTGAACACTCTCAATAGCATCCTTTAAAAATGTCGGATTTTCCTTGATATAGACCGACATCAATACGCTGATTTTTTGCTTTTCAGACACAGTTTTTCTCCAATGTATAGATTTCCTTCCACTATTTTATCATAATTTTCAAGACTTTCCCATTTTTATCTTGAAAGCCCAAAACCTTACTTGACATTATAGGGAAAAAGCCTTAAAATAAGCTGTTATTAAAATCAGCTAGAAGAGGTATTATATGAAAAAGCAATCACTCTTTTTTGTTCCAGGTATTATCCTGATTGGTGTTTCCTTGCGGACTCCTTTTACTGTTTTACCCATTATTTTGGGAGATATTTCGCAAGGGTTGGGAGTAGAAGTTAGTTCGCTTGGTGTCTTGACCAGCCTTCCCCTCCTCATGTTTACCCTCTTCTCACTCTTTTCTACCCGACTGGCTCAAAAAATCGGCTTGGAGCATCTCTTCACCTACAGCCTTTTCTTCTTGACCATCGGTTCTCTCATTCGACTAATCAATCTGCCCCTGCTCTATCTAGGAACCTTGATGGTTGGGGCAAGTATCGCAGTCATCAATGTGCTGCTTCCTAGTCTCATCCAAGCCAATCAACCAAAGAAGATTGGTTTTCTGACCACCTTATATGTAACCTCTATGGGGATTGCGACGGCTCTGGCTTCCTATCTAGCCGTGCCTATTACACAAGCCAGTTCTTGGAAAGGACTTATCATCCTCCTCACCCTGCTCTGTCTAGCAACTTTTTTGGTCTGGCTCCCAAATCACCGCTATAATCACAGACTAGCTCCACAAACCAAACAAAAAAGCAAAGCAAAGGTCATGCGTAATAAACAGGTCTGGGCAGTGATTGTCTTTGCAGGTTTTCAATCCTTACTCTTTTACACCGCTATGACCTGGCTACCTACCATGGCCATCCATGCAGGCCTATCCAGTCACGAAGCTGGCTTGCTGACCTCTATCTTCTCCCTGATTAGCATTCCTTTTTCAATGACCATCCCAAGCCTGACAACCAGTTTATCTACTCGTAACCGTCAGCTCATGCTCACTCTGGTTTCACTAGCTGGTGTGGTCGGTATTTCCATGCTCTTTTTCCCAATCGGTAATTTCTTTTACTGGCTTGCCATCCATCTCCTCATCGGAACCGCAACCAGTGCCCTCTTCCCTTATCTCATGGTCAATTTTTCACTCAAGACAAGCGCTCCTGAAAAGACGGCCCAATTGTCCGGTCTATCTCAAACAGGAGGCTATATCCTAGCAGCCTTTGGACCAACCCTCTTTGGTTACAGTTTTGACCTTTTCCACTCTTGGGTACCAGCTGTAGCTGCCCTCTTACTCGTCGATATCCTGATGACTGTGGCCCTCTTTACAGTGGACAGAGCTGATAAAATCCTCTAAACTTCTAGTTTTGGCTAGAAGTTTTTTATATATAAAAATTTTACACATTTCTCTTGACAGGGCTTTCATTTAGATGTACAATGTATGTGTAGAAAAATTATATATAAAAATCTTACACATTAGAAAAGGAGGTTCCCCATGTACTTTCCAACATCCTCTGCCTTGATTGAATTTCTCATCTTGGCTGTACTGGAGCAGGATGATTCTTATGGTTATGAGATTAGCCAAACCATTAAGCTGATCGCTAATATCAAAGAATCTACACTCTATCCCATTCTCAAAAAATTGGAGGGCAATAGCTTTCTGACAACCTATTCTAGAGAGTTCCAAGGTCGCATGCGCAAATACTACTCCTTGACAAATGGTGGTATAGAACAGCTCGTGACCCTAAAAGATGAATGGGCACTTTATACAGACACCATCAATGGCATCATAGAAGGGAGTATCCGCCATGACAAGAACTGAATACCTGACTCAGCTAGAACTTTATCTCAAAAAACTGCCTCAGGCTGACCAAATTGAAGCCATGGACTATTTCAGAGAACTCTTTGACGATGCTGGAGTCGAGGGAGAAGAAGAACTCATCGCTAGCTTGGGAACTCCTAAGGAAGCAGCCCACGAAGTTCTATCAAATCTTCTAGATAAAAAAATCAATGAAGCGCCTGCTCAAAAGAATAACCGACAAATTTTGCATATCGCCTTGTTAGCTTTGCTTGCAGCACCCATCGGTATTCCTCTGGGAATCGCCATCCTCGTGTCCCTGTTCGCAATCCTTGTTGCTGCTTTGACTGTCATTCTGGCTTTCTTTGCAGTTTCCATACTTGGTATCATCGGCGGATTCCTATTTTTAGTTGAAAGTTTTACTGTCCTAGCCCAAGCTAAATCAGCCTTTATCTTGATTTTCGGTTCTGGTTTACTAGCTATCGGTGCTTCTTCGCTGGTTTTATTAGGTATTTCCTATGTAGCTCGCTTCTTCGGTCTACTCATTGTTCGCCTGGTGCAATTTGTTCTTAAAAAAGGAAAGAGAGGTGACCAGCATGCGTAAATGGACAAAAGGATTTCTCATTTTTGGTGTTGTGACTACCGTTATCGGCTTTGTCCTGCTCTTTGTAGGCATCCAATCTGACGGAATTAAGAGCCTACTTGCCATGTCCAAAGAACCTGTCTATGATAGCCGTACGGAAGAGCTAACCTTTGGCAAGGAAGTCGAAAACCTAGAAATTACTCTCCACCAACACGCGCTGACCATCACAGACTCTTTCGATGATCAAATCCACATTTCTTACCATCCATCTATTTCTGCTAACCATGATCTTATCACAAATCAAAACGATAAAACGCTGAGCCTCACTGATAAGAAACTGTCTGAAAGTCCATTTCTCTCTTCTGGAATTGGCGGGATTCTCCATATCGCAAGTAGCTACTCTCGTCGTTTTGAAGAAGTTATTCTCCAACTTCCAAAAGGGAGAACTCTAAAAGGAATCAACGTGTCAGCCAATCGTGGACAAACTAGTATCACTAATGCTAGTCTTGAAAATGCGACCATCAATACCAATAATGGCTATCTCCTCCGAATTGAAGGAAGTCGTATCAAAAACAGTAAACTCACAACCCCTAATATCATTAATATCTTTGATACAGACCTTACAGATAGTCAGCTAGAGTCAACAGAGAATCACTTCCACGCTGAAAAAATCCAAGTACATGGTAAGGTGGAATTGGTAGCAAAAACAAACCTAAATCTGCTACTTTCCGAAGAAGAAAAACAAAGAATCAACTTAGATCTTTCAACAAAACATGGTTCTATTCTTCATTTTTTAAGAGAAGGAAGGCGTTCGTTTAAAAACGAAGAAAACAAAGATGAACGATTAAGCAATCCTTATAAGACAGAAAAAGCAGATGCAAAAGATCAACTCATCGCCAGAGCAGACCAGGATATCTATCTACTCAAATCAGAGGAACACGAGTCTTCTTCTAGAAATCGTTGACAAAAGCGCTTACATTTGCTACTATGAAAGCATATTTATCTAACTAAAAAGGAGGTTCTACCATGAAACAAGAATGGTTTGAAAGTAATGATTTTGTAAAAACAACAAGCAAGAACAAACCTGAAGAGCAAGCTCAAGAGGTTGCAGACAAGGCTGAAGAAACGATAGCCGATCTCGATACACCAATTGAAAAAAATACTCAAGTAGAGGAGGAAGTCTCTCAAGCTAAAGTCGAACTTGAAAATCAGCAAGAAGAGAAAATTGAAACGCCTGAAGACAGTGAATCGATAACAGAAATAGAAGAAAAGAAGGCATTAGATTCTACTGAAGAAGAGCAAGATCTTTCTGGGGAAACAGAAAAAGTCACTATAGCTGAAGAGAGTCAAGAAGCACTTCCTCAGCAAAAACCAACCACGAAAGAGCCCCTTCTTATCAGTCAATCCTTAGAAAGTCCCTATATCCCCGACCAAGCTCCAAAATCTACGGATAGATGGAAAGAGCAAGCGCTTGATTTTTGGTCTTGGCTAGTGGAGGCTCTCAAATCTCCAACAAGCAAGCTTGAAACAAGTAGCACACACAGCTACACAGCCTTTCTCTTGCTCATTCTGTTTTCTGCATCTTCCTTTTTCTTTAGTATCTACCACATCAAACATGCTTACTATGGACATATAGCAACTATGCATAATCACTTCCCTGAACAATTTGCTTCATTGAATCTCTTTTCGATTATCTCTATCCTAGTAGCAACAACACTCTTCTTCTTTTCATTCCTCTTGGGTAGTTTCGTCGTGAGACGATTTATCTACCAAGAAAAGGACTGGACGCTAGAAAAGGTTCTCCAACAATATAGTCAACTCTTAGCAATTCCAATCTTCCTCACTGCTATTGCTAGTTTCTTTGCCTTCTTTGACAGCCTGCGATTTACGGCTCTCTTGTGTGTGATTAGCATTGGAATCATTCTGCTTGCCAGTCTCCATATCATTACAAGACCAAGTCAAGCAAGTGAAACCGACTCCTTCTATCAATTATTCTTGTCTGTCCTTGTGAACGGAGTCATTATCCTCCTCTTCTTTGTAGCTGAAGTGGCACTGATTGGAGATTATCTTCGTATCTTGGCCTTTCTTTAAACTTCATACTCTTCGAAAATCTCTTCAAACCACGTCAGCTTCGCCTTACCGTACTCAAGTACAGCCTGCGGCTAGCTTCCTAGTTTGCTCTTTGATTTTCATTGAGTAGCAATCCTGTCTTCCATGGCAGGATTTTTCTATATCAAAAAAGCAAGTCGATTGACCTGCTTCTACTTTACTCTTCTTGTGCTAATGTTTTAAAATCTTTTTCTAAGATGGGTTGAATTTCTAATTGATTGGCGTCTAGTTGGTGGTAAGATGCTGATGGTAGTGACTCTAGGAATTTTGCATAGTCCAAGCGGGCAATGGCTTCATAGTCTTCTGGTTTAGAGCCATCTCCTGTAATTTGAACCAAGTCAATCTCCCACTGCACTTCCTTATCCACCAATTGCTCAATATAGGCAGCAGGAACAAATGGTTCTCTAGGTAAAACGGTCTTGACCCCTTGAGCCAGATGGTAAACACCGTGAACTTGTCCTTCTCCATCCTGATAGAAGGAAACTCTTGCAAAGTAAGCATCTGTCTCTTGAACTGCACGTACACGTGCTTCAAACTGAGCCAAGCCATCTTCCCCTAAAAAGCTTTTCAAGTCCTCATGACTAAAGAAAACAGGATTAAAAATTCCTTGGCAAATCGTAAAACGGGCTGCGGTGTCTGCCAGATAGGCTTGAATACTTGCTTGGAAATAAGCTTCAAAATCAAAACCATCTAGTCCTTCAATCTCAGTTCCTGTATAAGCAAGTAGGGCTTCTAAAAATGACTTGATGATCTCCCAGTCTGTCTTCGTGAGTAGGGCAGGAAGATCAATACGGTAAGCCTTGTGATTATCAGCATAACTGACTTTAAAAAGAAATTGTGATTGCCCCACTATCGCACACTCGATATACTCGAGACGGTTAAGAGGCTGACGGAGATAGACAGCATCATAGCTATGTGACTCCAAACCATCTAACAAGGCCAAGATCGACTTGGCAGTCAAAATTTCCTGTTCTCCTAAAATACTCTGTTTATTTGGAATAAAAAATGTTTTCGTCATAACTGGACTCCTTTGAAATCGTTTACATATAGTATACCTTATTTTTCTGAAAGATACAAAAACAAACTTTATACTCTTCGAAAATCAAATTCAAACCGCGTCAGCTTCGCCTTGCCGTACTCAAGTACAGCCTGCGGCTAGCTTCCTAGTTTGCTCTTTGATTTTCATTGAGTATTAATTTTTGAGTAAAAAGCATAGAAAAACAGCCCCTAAGGACTGTTTAATCTTATACAGTAGCTGCTTGATCCAAGCTTTCACCGATAGCGGCTAGGCGCTCGATCACTTCAGCTTGTGTCAATTCATTTTCTGAAACATAGCGGTTACGTGGGTGAACACGGCACTCGTGTGAGCATCCACGAAGGTACTTGTCTTCATTTTCTTCTGATGTCAAGATACGACGGTTACAGAATGGATTTCCACAGTTGACATAACGTTCACATGGTGTTCCATCAAACCAGTCTTTCCCTACGATGGTTGGGTTGACATGGTTTACATCTACGGCAATACGCTCGTCAAAGACGTACATTTTCCCATCCCAAAGCTCACCTTGAACTTCGGGGTCTTTACCGTAAGTTGCAATTCCTCCGTGCAATTGGCCAACATCTTTGTAGCCTTCACGGACCATCCAACCTGAGAATTTCTCACAGCGAACGCCACCTGTACAGTAAACCACGACACGCTTGTCCATGAATTTTTCCTTGTTATCACGAACCCATTGTGGCAACTCACGGAAGTTGCGGATATCTGGGCGGATAGCCCCACGGAAGTGTCCTAGGTCGTACTCATAATCGTTACGTGTGTCAAGGACAACGGTATCTTCGTCAAGAAGAGCTTCTTTGAACTCTTTTGGAGACAAGTAAGCACCTGTTGTTTCAAGTGGGTTGATGTCGTTGTCAAAGTCGTTGTCTTCCAAACCAAGGTGGACAATCTCTTTCTTGTAGCGAACAAACATCTTCTTGAAGGCTTGTTCACTTTCTTCGTCAATCTTGAACCAGAGGTCTTCCATACCTGGGAGGCTGTGAACGTAGTCCATGTATTTTTGAGTTGTTTCATAATCACCTGAAACTGTTCCGTTAATTCCCTCGTCAGCGACTAGGATACGGCCTTTAAGGCCGATTGATTTACAGAAAGCCAAGTGGTCTGCAGCAAATTGCTCTGCATTTTCAATTGGAGTATAAAGGTAGTAAAGTAAGACACGAATATCTTTTGCCATAAGATTTGTTCTCTTTTCTATTCTTAAATTTTCAGAATTTTTCATCTAACTATACTAGTATACCTGCTTGAGAAAACGAATGCAATTTATTTGACTGGAAATTGTAGAAAGGGATTTATCCCTGCATTTCGTCAGTAGCCATAGCGAATAGCAGATAGTTCTCTCAATTTTTTGATCTGCCTAGCTTGACTTTCTGACAACATCAGCTTATTATCAATCAACACATGTGAGATGTCAACATTCATTTGGCTCAATATAAAAGGAGTAGAAGTCCCATCGTCCTTCAATCTTCTTTGATAAATCACTAACTGACTTTTCAAAGGAGCAAGTTGAGGCGTATTGTTTATATCTTCCAGTAGGTGATCTATGATCGTCATGGCTTCACAACGTCTTTCACTGCCTCCGGCAAACCATTTTAATGTTGTCATTCTTATTTTCCTCCTTAAATTGAAAAGCTATCATTCCTAACTCTCGTACCAATATTTCACCCAAATACCCTGTGTAAAAAAGTCAGCAAAAATGGTAATGTCGCGAAAATATTATTAATCACATGCACCGCATAGGATGGATAAATACTCTTGGTATAGCGGGTCAAACCGGCAAAGATGATTCCAAATGTTGCAAAGACGAAGATATCTAACAGACTAGGCAGACTCAAAAAATGAGGAAGAGCAAATAAAATTGACGGAAGAAGCAAATCAAGGCCAAATCTCGAATGCTTAAAAAAGGCGTGTTGCAGTAATCCTCTATAGATTAGCTCTTCCATAAGTGGAGTCAGAAAGAACAAAGTTATATAGATACCTAGCTCAGCAAAGTTGGTCCCACTATAACCGATCAATACAGCCCAACCTTCAGCAGTTGACTGAACATGTTTAGCTGTCTGAACGTTAAAAGAGATCTGGAGCACTACAACTAGTACTGTCAAAATCGAATACCAAAGCCATTTTTTTCTCGGAATGCGAAAAAGATAGCCGTGCCCTGTCTTAACCAGAATCCAAATCATGACTCCACTAAATAGCAAACTCAAGAGATTTTGAATCCAGACGAAATTGCCAATCTGGGAAGAAAATTGCCAATAATTTTGAACAATAAGCGTCAGCTGAGAAAGACCAAATACGAAAAATAAGTAAGAGAAAACTGCACTTATTTTGAATAAAAGTTGATACTTCTTCATATGAACTCTCCTTTGTAAACTCGAGACATCTCTAATATAAGCTATATTTTCCTAAATCCTTACTCCAAATCCTAAATAGTACTTGAGATTTCCTGAATGGTTAAATAGCGACAAGAAAAACATATATATCTATGCTCGTGTTTCAAAAAATCACTGCCTCCCCCAGATAATCCTGAGGAAAACAGTGATACAGTTTTTAGGAATTAGGAATGAATACACGAAATCAATTGATCTTATGATTTTTTGTTTTTCAAGAATTCATCGTATTGTTTTTGCATTTCGTTCAATACTTTATCGTAGGCACCTTCAGATTTCAATTTTTCCATCAATTCTGGAATAGCTTTATCTGGGTCTACAGTACCAGTGTTGATAGCTGTATCGAATTGTTGCATTGTGTTAGAGATTGCTGAGATTTCAGATTTCACATTGTCAGTGTTAAAGATGAATCCAAGTGCTGGAGATTCTTTAGCTTCAGCCAACTGTTTCTTAGAATCTTCGATTTGTTGGTCTGTAACGTTTTCGTTGATGTAAAGGATCCAGTTGTTACCAGTGTTCCATCCACCCATGTGAGTGTTTCCTTTGTAGCCATCAAGGACTTTAACACGGTTTTCTTTACCTGGAATTTTTTCCCAGTTCTTGCCTTCTGGACCATAAACAAGACCATTCAAGAGTTCTGGGTTAGTGTTCAAGAGGTTCAACACTTCCATTGATTTTTCTTTGTTCTTAGAGTTGTTTGAGATAACAAAGTTAGCAACTTGTGTTGTTTGGTTTTTCTTGATGAAGTTAGTGATTGGTTTGATTTGGATATCTTTGTTCGCAACACGTGAAAGCAAGCTGTTACCGTAGTCAGCTGGTCCTACTGTTTCTTCACGAACGAACCAAGTATCTTGTTGAAGGTCAAATGAAGTATCGCTTGTTGCTACGTCTTTTGGAATGTATCCAGCTTCATAGAATTTGTGAAGAGTCTTCAAGTGTTCTTTAAAGCGAGGCACTTCGTAACGGTTTACGATCTTAGTAGTGTCCCCTTCAAGGTCGATAACGAATGGAAGTCCATTTGGAACTGGGTAGTCAAAGTTATCAGATGGGATAAAGTTCTTAGTAACCGCAAATGGCACTACATCTGGAGCTTTTTCTTTGATTTGTTTCAAGACTGGTTCAAGTGTTTCATATGAAGTGACACCTGAAATATCGATACCGTATTTAGCAAGAAGAGTTCCGTTGAAGGCGAAGTTTTGAGATGATGCAACGTTGGCTGCAACTGGAACTGCGTAAATTTTACCGTTAATGCTGTTACCTTTGATGTAAGCTGGGTCAAGTGCTTTGTAAAGTTCAGCCCCTTCTTTCTTATACAAGTCAGTCAAGTCAGCATAAGCACCTTTTTGAGCATTTACAACATAGTTAGATGCAAAGGCGATATCATAGTTTTCACCAGATGATGTGATAACTGACATTTTCTTATCATAGTCACCCCATCCAAGATATTGGATATCCAATTTGGCACCAACTTTTTCACCGATGATTTTGTTGGCATTTTCTAGCAATTCATCCAAGTTATCTGGTTTGTCACCGATTTGGTACATTTTGATAACAGTCTTATCACCTGAAGCTGAGTCAGCAGCTTTCTTGTTACCTGAAAGGTTTCCACAAGCAGCGAGACCAGCAGCCAAAGCGACTACGCTAGCAGATGCAAAAGCATATTTTTTCCAGTTTTTCATGACAAAAACTCCTTTTTTTATTTTTAAACTTATAAACAATGTAATGATCTTAACTTCACGCAAGGGAAGTTTGGAAATGAGAAATGTTCTTTCTCAATAAGCACTATTCTTTCACGCCACCGATAGTCAAACCTTTTACAAAGTAGCGTTGGAAGAATGGATACAAAATCGCGATTGGAAGGGTTGCCACCACAACCATGGCCATACGTCCTGTTTCTTTCGGTAGAGCAACTCCCAGTTGACCAGATAGGCCGACTGCTTTTGCGATGTAGTCCATATTTTGTTGGATTTGCATGAGCAAATATTGCAATGGATACAAGTTGTCACTCTTGATGTAAAGAAGGGCGTTGAACCAGTCATTCCAGAAACCAAGAGCTGTCAAGAGCGTGATGGTCGCGATACCTGGTAGTGACAATGGCAAACAGATTTGGAAGAAGATCCGGGCTTCACTGGCACCATCGATACGAGCGGATTCTAGAATGGCTTCTGGAATGGTCTTCTTGAAGAAGGAACGCATCAAGATGATGTTAAATGGTGAGAGAAGCATTGGAACAATCAAGGCCCAAACTGTATCACCAAGTTGAAGTAAACGAGTTACCACGATATAACCCGGTACCAAACCAGCGTTGAACAACATACTAAGAAGGGCAAAAATCGTAAAGAATCTGCGATACTTAAAGGTTGTCCGTGAAATAGCGTAGGCATAAGTTGTTGTGATAAAAACGTTTGTGATCGTCCCCACCACTGTTACAAAGACTGAGATGAAGAGGGCTTGGAGAATTTTATCCTTAAACTGTGCCAAAAACTCAAAACCGTCTAATCCAAATTGGGATGGGAAGAAGCTATATCCATTTTGGAGGATACTCTTTTCATCTGTCACCGAAATAACGATAACGAATACAAAGGGTAGGATACAAGAGAGGGCAACCAAACCAGAAATGGTACTGAAGAAGATATCTGCTTTCTTACTGAAGGAGTGAATGCCGACATTATCAATTTTTTCTTTTTTAATTTTCTTTTCTGCCATATTCTCCTCCTTTCTAGAACAAGGCTGAGTTTGGATCAACTCGTCTTGCAAGTAAGTTTGATAGGATAACCAGAATCAAGCCGACAACTGATTGATAAAGACCTGCCGCTGATGCCATCCCGATATCTGCTGTCTGAGTCAAGCCATTATATACATATACGTCCAAGACATTGGTTACGTTATAGAGCTGACCAGCATTGTGGGGGATTTGGTAGAAAAGACCGAAGTCTGCACGAAAGATATTTCCGACTGCAAGGATGGTCAATACAGTTACCAATGGTGTCAACTGCGGAATGGTTACATTGCGAATTCGTTGCCATTTGCTGGCTCCGTCCACTGTCGCTGCTTCGTAGTAGGTTGGATCAATTCCCATGATTGTCGCATAGTACATGACACTGCTATATCCAAAACCTTTCCAAATACCTAGGAAAAGTAGGAGATATGGCCAGATGCCCAAGTCAGCGTAGAAATTGATTTCCTTCATCCCAATAGATTCTAGGAAATGGTTGAATACCCCTTTATCAATGTTTAGGAAGGCATCTGTAAAGAAACTGATGATAACCCAAGACAAGAAGTAAGGGAACAACATAGAAGTTTGGAAAATCTTAACCATTCTCTTAGAACGGAGTTCACTGAGGATGATGGCAATCCCTACTGATACAATCAAGCCAATGAAGATAAAGCCGAGATTGTAGAGGACAGTATTTCGTGTGATAATAAAGGCGTCTTTTGAACTAAACAAGAATCTGAAATTATCGAGTCCGACCCATTTACTATTCACGATACTATCTATAAAACCATTACTGGTCATGTGGTAGTCTTTAAAGGCAACCACGTTCCCAAATACTGGAATGTAGAAGAATAGAATCAACCAGAGTGCCCCTGGTAAAACCATCAAGAGAAAGATCCAGTTGTCTCTCAAGGTTTTTGAAAACTTATTCATAATTTCCTCCCTTTTTTATTTTGATATCCATCTAAAAATTCCTTTTTAGATTTTTGATAACGATTACATTATTAGTATACTCCTATTTGAAGGTTAGGTTAAACTACTAATTATAGAAAAAACTCCACAAATTATTTTATGTGGAGTACTTTTTTAAGAAAGGGATGTTTCACGAGAAACACTCTGCCCAAGGCACGGTGTTCTTGTTTCTTATGTCGTGTAGATGGTTGAAGCTGTCGCAATGGTATGCCACTGGTTGGCTGTTGTGGCTGCGAAGTCCTTGTCTGCGTAAAAGTCAGTAAATGGCAGAATTTCCACTTCTAACTCGTCGATACTGTCCAGCTGACCTGCCAGATAAGCCTCGATGCGGCTTTCTGCTCGTTTAATGCGTTGCAAGAGTCCTCCCATACGGATGTCAACTGTATCCAAGCCAAAGACCTTGTTTTCCTTCAACCATTGATGGCTAAAGAGGGCATGGAAGTCTTCAATTCGGCTTCTGAGTTCTGGTAATTCTTGTCTGGCAATTTCTTGCAGACTTTCCTTATCATCCGCTTGATAGGCTTGACGAATGCGTCGTCCCACATCCACTTTGCTACTTAAAATCTGGTTCAACTGGGCCTGAGTTTCAAAGAGGTAGGCATAGTTGCCAGCTTTTTCTTTAATGTTAGCAAGCGTCTCAGCTGCCTGAGCGAAGTGGGGCTTGTCTTGTTCAGGTGTCATGTGTCGGTCAAGAATCGGACAGAGAATATCCTGATAAAAGACATAGCGGTTAGGGTTGATGCCACTGAGATTGTCCGGCAAATCTGGCAAGAGGTTGGCTAGGTCAATCTGCATAAAATCTTCAACCGAAAGACCTGTATTGGTCTTGAAGTGAGCAGACAAACGGTCTAGGTCATTGCGGTAGCTGAGTTCTGCCCAGATTTGCAAGCTTGGTAGGACAGCGAATTGGGCAGTTTCCCCACCATTGTCCCCCCAACCCGTCACGATGACTTCTTTGATATCATTGGCGCGACAGGCTTTATTGGCTTCAAGAGCAATGAGACGGCTGAAATGGTTGTTGGGTGTGAAACCAATCCACTTCCAAGCTCCCCCCGCAAAGGCAAGGTCATGACTAATCTTGTGGTGGTTACTAAAGTTACGGTTGTATTTTTCCTCGCTATCCTGATAATAGTCCCAGTAAACCAAGGTCACACGATCTTTGAGACGGTCTAGGTAGACACGCGTTTCCTCTGGAATTTCCACATCACGGTCGTACTGCCCATCTGCTGACATAAGTTTAAAGAACATATCGCTCCACATCTGGCAGTGGAAACCATATTTGTCAGCAATATCCAGCACGCGCTCCAAGTGTTGGCACATAAGGAGACTACGATCCACAACACCGTTCAGAATCAAGTAGCGTCCCAAACCAACCAAGTGGGCTTCGTCCATCCCAATATTGACCTTGCGAGTCTTCAGTTTAGATAGGGTAGCAAACATGCCATCAATCAGGTCATAAACCTTTTCTTCGCCGATAAGAAGAATATCCTCCACATCACGGAGCTCCTGGACTTCTTTGACACCCCATTTGACAAAGGCTGACAAGTGAGCCAAGGTCTGGATACATGGCACAAAGGTCATGTCAAACTGCTGGGCATAGGCTTCGATCTCCTGCAACTCCTCAGCCGAGTAGGCTCCACGGAAATAGCCAAAATAAGGCTGCCCCTCAATCTGGTAGGTGTCTTCCATGTAAAGCTCAAAGGTTGAGTAGCCCATGAGAGCCAAGACCTCAATCATCTGCTTGGCAGAAGCCACATTCAGCACCGCATTTCGAGAACAGTCTGCCATATAAGCCAAATCTTCATAAGCTGCTTGTTCCTCAATCTCTACCTTGTCACCTTCTGCTAGGGATGTTGCCAACAGGGACAAGGCACGATAAAGTTGGTGGGGTTTGCGGTAAGTTAGTTGATAGTGGCCACCCTCACCCTTGATAGAGATAGAGGCTTGGTCAGACTGAGCGACAGCTACCTCTACATCTGGTAGAAAAATGTGTTTTTTTAATACTTCAATAGCTTGCGCTTGTTTGTCACTAATTCCTGTAAATCTTACCATTGGTTTTCCTCCTGTAGCCAGTTGACAAGGGCACCGTAGAGATTGGCATCTGCGTGATAGGTGCAGGCCTGGATAACAGGTGCGACTGTGTATTCTTCGTAGGTATCGACAAAATAATCAACAGCCTTCTTGACACCTTGAATAAAATCTGGATTTTGACTGATAGAGCCTCCCAGGCTGATGACATCTGGATCAATAAGATATTGGATATTGAGCAAGCCTTGCGCCATATTACGATTCATGCGCTCGATAGCTTCTTGACAAAGGGTATTTCCTGCTTCGGCCTCTTGGTAAATCTTGCGACCGTCCCAATCAGTCTGACCAGATTTTTCAATCACGTAGCGTACCATATTCCCAGTTGACGCTAGTTGCGACCAGTTGTTGAGCTTTTCAGCAGGGGCAAGGGTGGTCATGTAGCCAAATTCTCCACCCAGACCGTGGCGACCTCGGTGCAGTCTGCCATTGATCATCATGGCTCCGCCAATCCCTGTCCCAATCACGACACAGGCTGCATTTTCAAGCTCTGGATGAGCTAGTAGTTCACTGAGTCCAACGCAGTTGGCATCATTTTCCAGATGGACAGGAATCTGATAAGAGCTAAGCGCCTCATACCAAGAAAAGCCGTGAATGTAGGGCACCGCACTGAAGCCATCAATCACACCTGTCTCTTGATTGACCGCGCCTGGAACGCTCATAGCAATCCCGCTATAATCCTGCTCTGACAAGCGCTGGTCTAGCCAAGCTAGTAAATCCTCCAAACTTTCAGGCGTTGGAATGCTTGTCTTATCCAATATTTTCCCATCAGGAGTCAGACTGGCAAACTTAATTCCAGTCCCTCCGATATCAATCGTTGCAATAGTCATTGTTTTTACCATAAAAAGGGGCGAATCAGCAGTTAGTTCTTACCTTTTCGCCCCTCCTTTCTTTTTATGTTTACTTTTTGAAATTAAATTTCTTCTTTTTTGATGAATTCTGTACGAATCTCTTGTGGTGAAATGAGGCCTCTATGAACTGGGTATGCTCGTTCCAGTAGGTCCAGGAAGAGATGTTGACTTTCCGGTACACGTACATTTTCACTACACATATTGTAGTAACGAAGAACATAGCCTTCTTCATTTTCAGCTACCTTAAAGGCTGTTGGACAGATTTGCGGTATGCTGAGAACAGAATGGCTCAAGAGGCTACCAGTAGCGGCCACGCTTCCTTCTTGTCTAGCAAGCTGAAGGCTGGAAAACGGTGTCTGCAAGGCTTTAGCTCGACGATAGGCTGAGAAGCGTTCTTGGGCTTGGTGGCATTCAAGCGCAAACTCGACTTCAAACTCACGCAAGCATTGTGCTTCTGGTGTTGGGAAGTAACCCCAGTCACCTAGCTCACCTGATGCACGCAAAATAGTCACTGCAATGGTGTCGTCTCCAAGGATTTCGTATTCATTCAATCCCTTGTTGGATACAGTTACACCCTTTTCATCGTCATACAGACTGACAAAGGCTTGTTGGTGTTGAGGATTTTCAGGATTTTCCCATGAAGCTGCTGGTTTGTTTGGTCGTGTCACCACCTCATAGATGCTTTCAGAATCATTGCTTGGACGCGTGTTATGAGTCTTAACCAAGAGACGGATACGATGATCTTTGGCAGTGTTGGTAAAGCGAGTCTTGCAACGGATTTGTGGATTATCAACGAAGATAGTCATCTCAGTTTCAAGAGGAATGCTTGTCAATTCTTCTGAACGTCCAGCTTCACGCTTCATAAACTCGATGATGCCTTTTTGCTCTTCTTCTAGCTTTTCATCTGCACTGACAGGCACGGTCAATTCATGTTTGAGCAAAATCTTAGCGTAGCGAGCTGTGTTTTCCAAGACCTCGTAGCCCTTAAGCTCTGCATAGATTGGCTCTGTTCCTTTTGGTTGGAAATAGATATACTCGTTTCCGATGTCACCACGGTCTTCGAAGCGGATAAAATCTTCATAGGCTTCGTGAGTTGTCTTGTCATAGACTGTGATGTTGTCATCCACACTTACCGTTACAAATGGCGTATCAATCACTCCGTTTTGGTAAATACCGTCGCGGTGTTCTTGCTCTCCTTCCAGCAATTGGAAGGTTGTCCAAGAGAGAGGTGTTAGATGAACAGGGACTGTCACGCGCACTTGACGAGCAATACGAGCTTGGCGGAACTTGTCTTTTGGTAAATCGTACTCAAAATTAGCCCCAAGGTCTTCGATTTTAGCCTCTACAGGACGCCCATCCAAGTCCTCCACACGATAACTTGGCAAGTTAAGGGCAGCCATCTTCTTGTAACCTTCTGTTGGGTGTAATTCCTTGAAATCACAAGTCGCAACATCAATCACTGTGCTGACAGTATCGACCTTATCATGCAAGCCTGTGTTAATGACAGTAAAGAGATAATCACTTTGAGCCTTAGCTGTAGCGATTTTACCCTTCCACTCGTTAAGAAGATTGGTCTTAACAAAGTTTCCGACTTGGTTGACCTTGGCAAAACGCGTTTCCATCTCGCGATGAACTTCGTCCACGCTACAGCCACAGATGCTATCATGTGGCGCATTTTGTAAAAGAGTTTTCCAAGCATAGGTCAACTGGTCCTTGTGGTTGTGGCCACCAGTGATAATAGTCAGTGGTTCTACAACTTGCTCTAGGAGGTTGCTATTTTCTTGGAAGGCTTGTTTGAGATAAATACGAGATGAAGAAGTGTTGGCAAGCGTGTACCAGCCATCTGTTTCCTGACTGATCAACTCGCCTGTAACCGTTGACAATTGCTCTGGTAGGGCACTTTCAACGGCTTGAACATATTCATCAAAAGAACTGTGTACAAAAGTCACATCTGGGAAGAGTTCATTGGCCACACGAATAGCTTCACTCAGATTTTTCTGTACAGGTTGGTGATCACAGCCGTTCATCATCAACCATTGGTTGGTCGAAGCGTAGTCACGCACATCTGACAATTTTTGTGTCCAGAAGGTCAAGGCCTCGTCTTTATCAACTGGAATTTCATTCCCATTACTGTACCAGTTGGCAAAGAGGATACCGAGGACACGACTTCCGTCCGCACCCTGCCAGTACATTTCTGAAAACTGGGATGTAAACTGCTCATCTTCAAGGACTTGGTTGTCAAATCCAATCGGTTTGACACCACGGCCAAAAGCTGCCACGTGAATGCCTGATTTTTGAAGGATTTGAGGCGCTTGTCCCATATTTCCAAAGGTATCTGGGAAGTAGCCAATCTGGGTTGATTTGCCCCATTTTGCAGCCTCCTGCTGACCGATAAGAGTATTGCGGACATTGGCTTCACTTGAAATTAAGTAGTCATCCTGCAAGATGTAAAAGGGACCAATTTTAAGTTTGCCCTCGTCAATGTAGCGTTGAACCTTGTCACGATTTTCAGGACGAATCTCCAAGTAGTCATCAAGGACAATGGTTTGACCATCCAAGTGGAAACTCTTGAACTCAGGGTCATTTTCAAAGAGATCAAAGAGATTGTCAAACAATTCCACCAACTGCATACGGTGGCTTTCAAAAGGCAAGTACCACTCACGGTCCCAGTGACTATGTGAGATAATATGTACAACAACATTTTCCATGAAGTAAAACCTCATTCTAAATTTAAATTTTAACGTTTTAAATGTAAATTTGTGATTCTTTCCAAGAATCAATTGAGCGAAAGCGAGCTCCTTAGCGGATATCCAAGTAATCCAAGACCAACTCACAGAACATCATGTTAGCCCAAGAGAACCATTCACGAGAGTAGAGAGTTGGGTCGTCCACGTGGAAGCTTTCATGCATAACACCTGTACCCCCATCGCAAGCAACCAGCTGATCCAGCAAGAATTTCTTCTCTGCCTTATCTCTTGTTGTCAAACCTTGGATAGAAAGGGCGATTGGCCAGATATAGCGATAGAAGGTATGAGAACTTCCGAGACCGCTAGCGTATTCTCCCTGATAGAAGTAAGGATTTTCTGGACTCAGAATGGTACGGCGAGTTGCTTGGTAAACTTCATCATCGACTGAACAGTAGCCCAGATAAGGCGCAGCCAACAAACTTGGTACATTTGGATCATCCATAATGCTAGCATTTCCCAAACCGTCTACTTCAAAGGCATAAATCTTTTCGCCCTTGCTGTTGGTTGTGTAGGCGTAGTTTTCAATTCCTTCTTGGATTTCAGACTGGAGACGCTTAGCATCTGTGATAATGCTCGAGCTATCAGCTAGGTCTAATTCTGCAAAGATTTCTTGGACATAACCCAAGACTACTACAGCAAACATATTTGACGGAATCAAGTAACTATACTGACAGCAGTCATCACTCGGACGAAAAGCTGACCAGGTCATGCCTGTTACTGCAAAGTCAGGTCCAAAGCCATCATTTACAAGTGTATCTTCCTTACGGTCCGTATCTCGGACAAAACGATAAGGAGAGTTCTTGTGGTCTTGTTCTACCGTCCACAGATGAAGAATCTCCTTAGTCGCTGCGACAAAAGTCTCATCAAACTGGCTAGTCTCACCAGTCTCTTTCCAGAGGAGATAAGCCAACTGCAACGGATAGCAAAGCGAATCCACCTCATACTTGCGCTCCCAAATCCAGCCATTGAGGTCGGTATGGTCTGTCTCGTGGTGCCCCTTCCAGTTTTCCTCGATGTTGAAGGAATTGGCATAAGGATCCTTGAGTACCAAGGTCATCTGACGTTTGACCAAACCTGAGATGGTCTGACGCAAGAGGGCATCCCTTTTAGCCACATGCAGGTAAGGTCTGAGTTGGGCTGTCGAATCTCGAAGCCACATAGCAGGAATATCCCCAGTCAAGACAAAAGTTGAACCATCTTCTAGGATTTCAACCGTATTGTCCAAGGTGTCGGTGTAGCAACGCTCGAAAACATCCACCCACTCTGGATGGTCCTTAGCCCGCTCTGCCACTTCATCTAGCCATTCTCGAACAATTTCTTTTGAATAAATCATCGTGCAGTATCCTCTTTCAAACAAGTTTCATTTTCAGTATATAGCTTTTGAGACAGAAAATACATACACAAATGATAGTCATTTTTCTACAAAATAGTTATCTTTGAAGCTCCTTTTCTAAAGGCCCTCTTTTTCTGATATAATGTAGAAAAACAGCTAAAGGAAAGACTATGAAACCACTACTTGAAACCATCGATACCCGCTTTGGAACTGCTAGCAAGCATGCCTTCTCTCGGGGAAATACCCTGCCATACACAGGAGTTCCTTTTGGGATGAATTACTTTGTGCCCCAGACCAGTGACCGGGAGGGAGCTTGGTTTTTCGATCCGCATCTGCCTATCTTTCAGGGGATTCGATTAACCCACCAGCCCAGTCCTTGGATTGGGGACTACTCTTGGCTCCTTCTGACACCTGTCACAGGCCATCTAGGTGGAGACTGCGTCTTTCACCGCCAGTCTTCCTATGATATCGAAAAAGCCTCTTTCCAACCTCATTATCTGAAGATTTTCTCCCTGCGCTATCAGATTGAAACCCAGTTCACACCGACTTGCTACGGTGCTTCTATTCGTTTGGAGCAAAAGCAAGGCAAAACCCTCTCCCTCTATCTTCACGCAGCAGATGAGCTGACCGTGGAGCAAGTAGATAAGCGAACTCTTGCCCTGCGACAAGAAGGAAAAACTGAGACCAACAAAAATTCACTGATACTGTTCACTGCCCTGAAAATGAATACGGGTATTCTTGCTGTCAGCCAGGAAGGGAGAGACTGGCGAATTGACTTAGCAAGTAGCCATACTGAAATTCAGCTAGCCACTTCTTTCATCTCTCCTTCTCAAGCACTGCTTAATCTACCTCAAAAGGACTTTGACAGCTGTAAATCAAGTGCACAAGCGAACTGGGAAAATCTCCTCCATCGTTTTGATGTTATAAAGACAGGAGAGGCTGACCGGACCTTCTTTGATCACTGTCTCTACAGACTCTTCCTCTTTCCTCAGACTTTTTATGAGGTTGATGAATCAGGACAAGCCATCCATATGGATCTGGCTACTGGAACTGTCAAGCCTGGTGTCCTCTTCAGCAACAATGGTTTCTGGGATACCTTCCGCACCACCTTCCCCCTCTTTGCTCTTATCATACCAGAACACTACCACCGCTTCTTAGAAGGATTTCTCAATAACTACCGCGATACTGGTTTCCTTCCAAAATGGCTGGCTCCAGATGAACGTGGCATGATGCCAGGTACCCTGCTAGATGGCATTATCGCAGATAGCGCCTGCAAGGACATGGCCCCCGACCTAGAAGAAGAACTCCTCCAAGCCATGCTTGAAACAGCCTGCAAGTCCGACCCTCTCGGCATCAATGGTCGTCACGGATTAGCCCAATACCAAGAACTAGGCTACCTCTCTACCGACCACCACGAAAGCGTCAGCCACACCCTAGACTATGCCTATAGCGACTTTTGTATCGCCAGCTGTGCCGAAAAACTTGGTAAGAATGACATCGCGGAAACTTATAGAACTGCGTCACAAAATTACCGCCATCTATTTGATGCTGAGACAGGTTACATGCGAGCGCGAGACAATCAAGGAAACTTCCGTCCTGACTTCTCTCCCTATAGTTGGGGACGAGACTACGCTGAATGCTCTGCCATCCAAGCGACTTTAGGCGTCCTCCAAGACATCCCAGACTTAATCCAACTTATAGGTGGAAAAGAAGCCTTTAGCAACTATCTTTTGAAAGCCTGTCAAGATGCTCCCCTCTTTGAGACAACAGGCTATGGTTACGAGATTCACGAAATGAGCGAAATGGCTACTGCTCCTTTTGGACAACTCGCTATTTCCAACCAACCAAGCTTCCACATTCCTTATCTCTTCCGTTACAGCAACTACCCTGACTACACTGCCCTTCTCATCAAGACTCTCCGTCAGAAGGCCTTTCACCCAAGTTGGGAAGCCTATCCTGGTGATGAAGACAATGGCAGTCTCTCAGCCTGGTACATTTGGTCGGCTCTCGGATTTTATCCGACCTGTCCAGGCAAACCAAACTATGACCTCGGAATCCCTCTCTTTGACCACCTCCGAGTCTATCTTTCCAAAGAAGATAAATGGTTGGATATCCATGCTGAGCAAAACCACAGCCATTTTAACTTTGTAAAAGAATGCCGACTGGATAAAAACCTAGTATCAACTATTCAACACCAAGACCTCTTGAAAGCTGATCAGCTAACCTTCACCCTTAGCTGGTTGCCAAGTCATCCGTCCACTTCCTGAAATACAAAAATCTCCTAGCAGGCTTTCCTGCTAGGAGATTTTCTTATGAGAGGTACTTGTTTAAGCTTTGAAAATCGGATTTATCATCTGATGTTTATCAAACAATCTACCAATTAAGCTTCTTCGTCTTCTTTACGACGACGGCCTGCAAGACCAAGACCAAGTAATGCACTTGCGGCAGCTGCTACCATAGCTACAGTAGAATCTGCTGTACCTGTATTCGGCAACTCTTTAGCTGCTTTACGCGCGTTTGTTGCTGCTTCTTGGCTAGCATTAGCTGCTGCTTGAGTAGTAGCTGGAGCTACAGCTGGTTTTTGAGCAGCTTGGTCGTTAGCTGGAGTTGCATGATCAGTTGATGAAGCAACTTTCGCCATGAAGTCTTCGATACGTTTAACCATTGCATCCACTTCTGCTTGACTTGCGTCTGCATTAGCAAATACTTTCTTAGCATCTGCTGATAATGCATTCGCTTCTTTTGCAGTTTCTGCATCAAGCTTAGCTGATTCTTTAATGATCAATTCATCTAATTGATGGATAGCACCTTCTAACTTAGCTTTATTCACTTTTGCATCAGTGTTATTAGCTGCGTTATTGCCAGAAGTTCCATTTCCACCATTGTTTGGAGCTGAAGGACGTTGTTTAAAGATATCTTCAGCGGCAATTGCTAAAACTTTACCATCTTTAGTTACAACAGTTGCATTTCCTGCTTTATCGAAAATAACTTCTACCACATCAGCATTTGCTCCTTTAATCTTAACTTTTGCAGCTTCTTTTTCTGCATCTGTTAAGTTATTGAGGTCTGCTACTGTTTCTTTTTCGAAGTCAAGGTTGATGTTATCTCCGCTATTCTTAACTGTTACATCACTTGCTGTTTTCACTAATTGGTCTTTTGCAATTGATACTGTATTTCCATCTAATGTGACTGTTGCGTTCCCTTTATCGTCTACTACTACAGTCGCTCCTGGATTTACTGCTTCAATTGCTTTCTTAACTGCTGCTTTTTCAGCATCTGTTAATTTTTCCTTATCAGCTACTAATGTGCGAATAGCAGGAGTTTTAACAGCTGTATTCTTAGCTGCATCTGCCAAATCATCTGCTGGAATGACTAGGTCTAAAGCTGGAATGTTAAGAACTGTACCATCACCTTTAGCTACTGTTGCATTACCCTTATCATCCACTACTACAGTTGAACCTGGGTTGACTGCTTTAACCTTATCTTCGATCGCTTTCTTCTCTTCTGAAGTTAGAGCATCTGGATTTGCTACTACAGTTTTAGCTGCTGGTGTATTTACATCATTACCTGCATTTTCTTTAGTGATATCATCTTGTGTTTTCACTAAATCAGTTGCTGGAATGACCGCTGTCTTACCTTCCGGAGTTGTAACTGTTGCGTTCCCTTTATCGTCTACTACTACAGTCGCTCCTGGATTTACTGCTTTAACCTTATCTTCGATCGCTTTCTTCTCAGCATCTGTAAGTTTGTCTGGGTTAGCTACTACAGTTTTAGCTGCTGGTGTATTCACATCGTTACCTGCATTTGGTTTAGCTGCGTCTTCTCCTGACTTAGTCAAGTCTGTTGCTGGGATAACAGCTGTCTTACCTGCTGGAGTTGTGACTGTCGCGTTTCCTTTGTCGTCCACTACTACAGTTGAACCTGGGTTGACTGCTTTAACCTTATCTTCGATGGCTTTCTTCTCAGCGTCTGTAAGTTTATCTGGGTTAGCAACTACAGTTTTATCCGCTGGTTTAACGATGTCATCACCTGCGTTTGGTTTAGCTGCGTCTACTTCTGACTTAGTCAAGTCTGTTGCTGGAATTACCGCTGTCTTACCTTCTGGAGTTGTAACTGTTGCATTGCCTTTATCGTCCACTACTACAGTTGAACCTGGGTTGACTGCTTTAACCTTATCTTCAATCGCTTTCTTCTCAGCGTCTGTAAGTTTATCTGGGTTAGCTACTACAGTTTTGTCCGCTGGTTTAACGATGTCATCACCTGCGTTTGGTTTAGCTGCGTCTTCTCCTGACTTAGTCAAGTCTGACGCTGGAATTACCGCTGTCTTACCTGCTGGAGTTGTAACTGTCGCGTTTCCTTTATCGTCCACTACTACAGTTGAACCTGGGTTGACTGCTTTAACCTTATCTTCAATCGCTTTCTTCTCAGCATCTGTAAGTTTGTCTGGGTTAGCTACTACAGTTTTGTCCGCTGGTTTAACAATGTCATCACCTGCGTTTGGTTTAGCTGCATCTGCTGCTGACTTAGTCAAGTCTGACGCTGGAATTACTGCTGTCTTACCTTCTGGAGTTGTAACTGTCGCATTGCCTTTATCGTCCACTACTACAGTTGAACCTGGGTTGACTGCTTTAACCTTATCTTCGATCGCTTTCTTCTCAGCGTCTGTAAGTTTGTCTGGGTTAGCTACTACAGTTTTGTCCGCTGGTTTAACGATATCATTGCCTGCGTTTGGTTTAGCTGCGTCTGCTGCTGACTTAGTCAAGTCTGACGCTGGGATAACAGCTGTCTTACCTTCCGGAGTTGTAACTGTCGCGTTTCCTTTATCGTCCACTACTACAGTTGAACCTGGGTTGACTGCTTTAACTTTATCTTCGATTGCTTTCTTCTCTTCTGGAGTTAAGTTAGCTGGATCTTTAACTGCTGTCTTATCTGCTGGTTTAACGATGTCGTTACCTGCATTTGGTTTAGTTGCAGCTTCTGGATCTTTCGTCAAGTCTGTTGCTGGAATTACGGCTGTCTTACCTTCTGGGGTTGTAACTGTCGCATTTCCTTTATCATCTACAACTACTGTTGCATCTGGGTTTACAGCTTTAACTTTATCTTCGATCGCTTTCTTCTCAGCGTCTGTAAGTTTGTCTGGGTTAGCTACTACAGTTTTGTCCGCTGGTTTAACAATGTCATCACCTGCGTTTGGTTTAGCTGCATCTGCTGCTGACTTAGTCAAGTCTGACGCTGGGATAACAGCTGTCTTACCTTCCGGAGTTGTAACTGTCGCGTTTCCTTTATCGTCCACTACTACAGTTGAACCTGGGTTGACTGCTTTAACTTTATCTTCGATTGCTTTCTTCTCTTCTGGAGTGAGAGCATCTGGATTTGCGACTACTGTCTTATCCGCTGGTTTAACGATGTCATCACCTGCGTTTGGTTTAGCTGCGTCTGCTGCTGACTTAGTCAAGTCTGACGCTGGGATAACCGCTGTCTTACCTCCTGGAGTTGTAACTGTCGCATTGCCTTTATCGTCCACTACTACAGTTGAACCTGGGTTGACTGCTTTAACCTTATCTTCAATGGCTTTCTTCTCAGAGTCTGTAAGTTTGTCTGGGTTAGCAACTACAGTTTTGTCCGCTGGTTTAACGATGTCATCACCTGCATTTGGTTTAGCTGCGTCTGCTGCTGACTTAGTCAAGTCTGACGCTGGGATAACCGCTGTCTTACCTTCTGGCGTTGTGACTGTGGCATTACCTTTATCGTCCACTACTACAGTTGAACCTGGATTTACTGCTTTAACCTTATCTTCGATCGCTTTCTTCTCAGCGTCTGTAAGTTTGTCTGGGTTAGCAACTACAGTTTTGTCCGCTGGTTTAACGATGTCGTTGCCTGCGTTTGGTTTAGTTGCGTCTTCTGGTGATTTAACTAAGTCTGTCGCTGGAATGACCGCTGTCTTACCTGCTGGTGTTGTAACTGTCGCGTTTCCTTTATCGTCTACGACTACAGTTGAACCTGGGTTGACTGCTTTAACTTTATCTTCGATCGCTTTCTTCTCAGCATCTGTAAGTTTGTCTGGGTTAGCTACTACAGTTTTGTCCGCTGGTTTAACGATATCATTGCCTGCGTTTGGTTTAGCTGCATCCGCTGCTGATTTTGTTAAGTCAGAAGCTGGAATTACTGCTGTCTTACCTTCTGGAGTTGTAACTGTCGCGTTTCCTTTGTCATCTACAACTACTGTCGCATCTGGGTTAACGGCTTTAACCTTATCTTCAATCGCTTTCTTCTCAGCATCTGTAAGTTTGTCTGGGTTAGCTACTACAGTTTTGTCCGCTGGTTTAACGATATCATTGCCTGCGTTTGGTTTAG